>CAZNBX010000098.1:0-6375 GCA_964571305.1 uncultured Novosphingobium sp. | reverse complement strand
TGCCCATGCCCGCATCGACACCTGGGAGCATGCCTTGCCCTGGCTGCTCTCGCGCATTTAGGATCTGACCTATGAGCATTGACGCACGCCTTGCCGAACTTGGCATCACGCTTCCCGAACCCGCCGCGCCGGTTGCGGCCTATGTCCCGGTGGTGATCGCCGGGGGCCTGGCCTATGTCTCCGGGCAGGTCTCGATCGCCAATGGCCAACGGATCAACGGCCGGCTGGGCGAGGACATGACGCTGGAGCAGGGAGTCGACGCGGCGCGCGCCTGCGGGCTGATGATCCTGGCCCAGCTTAAGGCTGCGCTCGGTTCGCTCGACCGGGTCGAGCAGGTGGTCAAGCTGGGTGCCTTCGTCAACTGCACCCCCGATTTCACCGACCAGCCCAAGGTCGCCAATGGCGCCTCGGAACTGATGGTCGCGGTGTTCGGCGATGCCGGCAAGCATGCGCGCAGCGCGGTTGGCGTGCCCAGCCTGCCGCTGGGCGTCGCGGTTGAGGTCGATGCGATTGTCGCTGTTCGCCCTGCTTGATCGCTGGTTGGCCCCTGCTCCAGATCAGGAGCGGGTCGGCTGGCTGGGCAACTGGGCCTATGCCCATCGTGGGCTGCATCTGGCCGGGGTGCCGGAAAACTCGCTCGCTGCGTTTCGCGCCGCGATGGCGCGGGGCATGGGGATCGAGTGCGACGTGCAGCTCAGCGGCGACGCTCGCGCCATGGTCTTCCACGATTCCGAACTGGACCGGCTGACTGGGGAACGCGGACCGGTCGCCGGGCGTAGCGCGGACGAATTGTCAGGCATCAAGCTGTCGGGCAGTGAGGAACCTGTTCCCACCCTTCGCCAAATGCTCGACCTCGTGGCGGGCAAGGCTCCGCTGCTCATCGAGATAAAGTCCGGACGCGGCAGCTTTGCCCGGTCAGAGCGGCTCTGCCGGGCGGTTGCCGAAGACCTCATGGGTTACACCGGTCCCCACGCGATCATGAGCTTCGATCCGCGCGTGGTGCGCTGGTTTGCCGACCACGCGCCGCAGACTGTGCGCGGGCTGGTCATGACCGAAGAGCACGACCGCGGGCTGGTCGGTTCGCTCCGCCGCCACCTGTTCCTGTGGCGCGCCCGCCCGCAGTTCATGGCCTATGACGTGCGCGACCTGCCGAGCGCCTTTGCGGGGGCGCAGCGTGTGCGCGGCCTGCCGGTGCTGACCTGGACGGTCCGCTCCCCCGAACTGCGTGAACGCGCCGCGCTCCATGCCGACGCGCCGATTGCCGAGGGCGACGGCGTCCTGTGATCGAGGCCCGGATCGCACCTTCCGTCGGATCGCTGCCCGCTGCCGAATGGGATGCGCTGGCGGGTGGCAATCCGTTCATGAGCCATGCCTTCCTTTCAGCGATGGAGGATTCCGGCTCGGTCGGTCCCGGCACCGGCTGGTCCCCCACGCCAATCGTCATCACCGATGCGGCGGGCAAGCTGGCGGCGGCGCTACCGGCCTATCTCAAGAGCCATAGCCAGGGCGAATATGTGTTCGACCATGCCTGGGCCGACGCCTGGCACCGCTCTGGTGGCAGCTATTATCCCAAGATGCAGATCGCCGCGCCGTTCACCCCGGCCACCGGCCCGCGCCTGTTGCTGGCCGATCCGGCACTGGCCCCGGCCTTGCTGCGCGCGGCGGAGCAGGTGTGCGAGGACAATGGCCTGTCATCGGCCCATGCGACCTTCATCGCCCCCGACCAGTTGCCCCTGTTCGAGCAGGCGGGCTGGCTGCCGCGCAGCGACATCCAGTTTCACTGGGAGAACCGTGGTTACGCCAGTTTCGACGATTTTCTCGGCGCGCTCTCTTCGCGCAAACGCAAGGACATCCGCAAGGAGCGCGCAGCGGCGCAGGAGGGAGTGGAAATCCGCACCCTGATGGGCGCAGAAATCGGCGAGGCGGAATGGGACGCCTTCTGGGCGTTCTACCAGGACACCGGCGCGCGCAAATGGGGTCGGCCCTATCTGACCCGACAGGCCTTTACCTTACTGAGCGAGCGGATGGCGGACCGGATCGCGCTGGTCCTGGCCTATCTGGACGGCGAGCCGGTGGCGGGCGCGCTAAACTTCATCGGCACAGATGCGCTTTATGGCCGGTACTGGGGCGCGCTGGTCGAGAAGCCGTTCCTGCACTTCGAACTGTGCTATTATCAGGCGATCGACCTGGCGATCCGGCTGGGCCTTTCCCGGGTCGAGGCCGGAGCCCAGGGTGGTCACAAGCTGGCCCGGGGCTATGAACCGGTCCAGACCTGGTCGGCCCACTATATCGTCCACCCCGGTTTCCGCAGCGCGGTCGAGGAGTTTCTTGAGCGCGAGCGGGCCGGGATAACGCAGGACCAGAACTACCTGGCCGAACGAACCCCGTTCCGGAAGGACGGTTAGGCGGCCCGGCGCGGGGCGATGGCCGAAAGCCACTCGCGCGCCCGGCGCTGCGCTTCGGCGATTTCGCGGGCGGACATTTCGTCGCTGATGTCGGCGCGGCACAGCGCGGCCTCGCCATGGCCGGCGACCGCTGCGAGGTTGAACCACTTGTGCGCCTCGATCAGGTCGCAGCCCACGCCATGGCTGCCGGTGGAATAGGCCACGCCAAGATCGTAGTAGGCGCTGCTGTCACCCTGCGCGGCCGCGGCCAGACAGCTGGCAACCAGCAGGTCCTCGCCATGGTCGTCGGAATGGATGATGACGCTCGCCAGCGGAGCCTCTGCCTTCAGTTGATCGAACCAGATATTGCTCATCTCGGTAAACCCCTGTTGGCAGGGTGTTTTTCCTGCCTCGTGGGAACAGAGTTACCCAGCGTGGTCAACAAAAGGTTAACGCGGCGGCAGATTTTTGCCTGCGCGTTCATGCGTGGACAACGTGGATCAAAGTAGTTTGGCCTAGGATTGCCGCTTGTGCAGCATTTTGGGCGCCTCTATAGCGCGCGTCATCCGGCTTAGGGAGGTCATCGGGAAAACCCGAGGCCGCAGGAACCCGCCGACCCGGCCGGTTCGTTTGGAGAGATTATGGCGACTGTTCTCGGCGATGAAATCGACGTCCTGGCCAAGGCCAAGCGGGCACTGGGGGGAGACTATGCCCCGGGCGACAGCGAAGAGTACATGAACGAAGCGCAGCTCGACTATTACCGCCGGCTGCTGCTTGAATGGAAGAAGCTGATCCTTTCCGCCGCGCAGGATACGCTGCAGCAATTGCAGGAAGGCCCGATCCGGGAACCCGATCTCAACGACCGCGCCTCCAGCGAGACCGACTGGGGCATCGAACTGCGCACCCGCGATCGCCAGCGCAAGCTGATCGCCAAGATCGATTCGGCGCTGCGGCGAATCGAGGAAGGCGAGTACGGATATTGTGAAGTGACCGGTGAACCGATCGGTCTGGGACGGCTTTCGGCACGTCCGATTGCGACCATGACGGTCGAGGCGCAAGAAGCTCACGAGCGCCGCGAGAAAATTTCCCGAGACGATTGAAGTACTTAGCTCGGGGCCCGTCCGTTGACCCGGAATTAACCGCTTTTTTCCGCTTTTCCGCCTAGTTTTCCGCCATGGCAGCGGGGCCAGAAGGTTCCCTCTGCCCTGGGCAGGAAAGGCGCGAAGCGACATGGAAGATGGCGATCTTCGACAATTGGGCAGGGACAGCCTGTTCCTTCATGGTGATCTTCGGATCGACGGCATCCAGGTCGAACAGAAAGTCCGGGTGCGGAACCTTTCGGCTGGCGGATTGATGGTCGAAGGCGCCGACCTGATCCAGCAAGGCATGACGGTCTGGGTCAACCTGCGCAATCTCGGCTGGATCGAAGGCATCGTCGCATGGGTCCAAGGCAATCGCTGCGGCGTCGCCTTTCTTGACGAGATTGATCCGCGCCTTGCACGCTCTCCGATTACGATTGGCGAAAGCACCCCGCGCTTTGTCCGGCCACCTTTGGCGCAACTCGAACTGGCCGAGCTCCGCAAGCTCTAGCGCAGCGCGCAAGCTACCTGTGCGGACCCGAAAAATTGCGATAGAGCTGTGACCGATGTTGTCGCGGTTCCGTCTCGCCTGTCTGCTTCCCGCCCTCCTTCTGGGCGGATGTTTCGGCGCGGACGTTCGTCCGGTCGAGGTTGCCGCGATCGGTGCCTCGGATTCCGCCTTTGCGACCGGGCCGCGCTTACCAGCACCTGCGCAGTTGCTGAAAGCAGCGACTTCCGAAGGCCTGGTCGCGTTTGACGAACAGGGCCAGGTCGTTCCAGCCCTGGCTGACCGCTGGATCGTTACCGATGACGGAATGAGCTACATCTTCCGCCTGCGCGACGGGACATGGGGCGACGGCAACGCGATCAGCGGGGAAACGGCCCGCATCGCCTTGACCCGGGCAATAGCCGCCCAGCGGGGTAGCCCGCTTGGTCTGGACCTGAGCGTTATTGCCGAGGTGCGGGCGATGGCGGGCCGGGTGATCGAAATTCGCCTCTCCAGCCGCCAGCCCGAATTCCTTCAGGTTCTCGCCCAGCCCGAACTGGGCCTGGTCAGGGCCGGCCAGGGTGCCGGGCCGATGCGCCTGCGGCGGGAAAAGGACAGCGCCTTCCTGCGCCCGATCCCGCCGCAGGATCGGGGTATGCCGCAGGAGCCGCGCTGGGCAAAGCGGGCGCGGATGCTCGAACTCAATTCCATGACGGCCAAGGCCGCGATCGAACGCTTCAACCGCGGTGAGCTTGACGTCGTGACGGGGGGCACCCTGGCCGATTTCCCGCGTCTCGATGCCATGGGCGTGGCCCGCGCGGCAGTCCGGGTCGATCCAGTGACCGGGCTGTTCGGCCTCGCCGTGGTGCGAGGCGAGGGTTTCCTTGGCGAACCGCAGAACCGCGAAGCCGTGTCGATGGCAATCGACCGCCAGGCGCTGGCGGGCTCGATCAATCTTGCAGGCTGGTTGACCACCACGCGCGTGCTCAATCCGGGACTGCCCGGAGACAACGGCACGATTGGCGAACGCTGGGCCGCCCGGTCAATCGAAGACCGCCGCGCCTTGGCGGCATCGCGCGTGGCGGCATGGAAGACGCGCGGGCGGACTGTCCCACCCTTGCGCCTTGCCTTGCCCGCAGGACCTGGATCCGACCTGTTGTTCAACCGCATGAAGGCAGACCTTGCAGCAATCGGGCTGGAGGCTCGCCGGGTTCAGCTTGACGCGGATGCAGACCTGCGCCTGGTCGACGCCGTCGCCAGCTATGCCAGTCCGCAATGGTTCTTCAACCGCCTGTCCTGCGCGATCCTTCCGGCAGCGTGCAGTCCGGCAGCGGACAAATTCGCGAACCAGGCGCGGCTCGAACCGGATCCCGCCAAGCAGGGCGAGCTGGTGTCCCAGGCCGAAGCGCAACTGACCTTGGCGAATGGCTATATCCCCCTCGGCGTTCCGGTGCGCTGGTCGCTGGTCGGCGGCAACGTGACCGGATTCGCGGCGAACCGCATGGCGATCCATCCCTTGATGCCGTTGGCGATGCTTCCCAGATAGAGGGGCCAGATAGAGGGGGCCAGATAGAGGGGGCGGCATCTGGCCCGGGTTGGGTAAAGGGTCGCCAGATGGACAACGGCCGCGACCTCAGACTGACCAGAAAATACCTCGACAAGTATCATCCGGCATCGATCACTTTAACCGCGTAAACCCCGGGTGGCGACTCGCCCGCTTGATCCATTTACGAGAAATTAACCTTTCTCTTTCATTGGTCGTATGGTTAACGGTGTGCACTATCCCTTAGGTTAAAGGGATGACGGCGCGACCGGGGCGGAAAAAGGGGACTAGCGATGCGCGTGTTGCTGGTCGGGGGCGAGCCGCCAACGGCAGGGGGCATTGAGCTGGTGCTCACGAGCGCAGGGTTCAGTGGCTATTCGACCGCTCTGGGCGAAGAGGGTTTGGACCTCGGCAAGCTGTATGATTACGACATCATCCTGCTCGACCTGAACCTGCCCGACATGCACGGCTATGACGTGCTCAAGAAGCTTCGCGTCGCCAAGGTGCAGACCCCGGTGCTGATCCTGTCCGGCATTTCGGAAATGGATTCCAAGGTGCGCTCGTTCGGCTTCGGTGCCGACGACTACGTCACCAAGCCGTTCCACCGCGAAGAACTGATCGCCCGCATCCACGCCGTAGTGCGCCGTTCGAAGGGTCATTCGCAGTCGGTCATCCGCACCGGCAAGCTGGCCGTGAACCTCGATGCCAAGACGGTCGAAGTCGATGGCGCCCGGGTCCACCTGACCGGCAAGGAATATGCGATGCTGGAGCTGCTCTCGCTGCGCAAGGGCACCACGCTGACCAAGGAAATGTTCCTGAACCACCTCTATGGCGGCATGGACGAGCCCGAGCTGAAGATCATCGACGTCTTCATCTGCAAGC
>CAZNBX010000097.1:0-6393 GCA_964571305.1 uncultured Novosphingobium sp. | reverse complement strand
GACCGCCGCCAAGCATGGCGACGAACAGGTCAAGATCTGGCGCCGCAGCTTCGACTCGCCGCCGCCAGTGCTGGAAGACGGTTCGGAATTCGATCTCAAGGCCGATGACCGCTACGCCGGGATCGCGATTCCTTCGACCGAGAGCCTGAAGGACACCATCGCCCGCGTCCTGCCTTATTACGAGGCGGCCATCGTTCCCGCGCTGAAGGCCGGCGAAGTGGTGCTGGTCGCGGCGCATGGCAATTCGCTGCGCGCGCTGGTCAAGCACCTCTCGGGCATTTCCGATGCCGAGATCACCGGTCTGGAAATTCCGACCGGCCAACCGATCGTCTATGAACTGGACGACAATCTTCAGGCGCTGGAGCGCTATTACCTTTCGGAGCGATAAGATGGCCGCACCCGTAGCAATCGTCATGGGCAGCCAGTCGGACTGGCCGACCATGAAGTGCGCGGCCGACGCGCTCGACAAGCTTGGCGTCGCCTATGACGCGCGGATCGTTTCGGCCCACCGCACCCCGCAGCGCCTGATCGATTTCGCGCAAGGCGCGGCGGACGAAGGTTTCAAGGTGATTATCGCCGGAGCCGGCGGCGCGGCGCACCTGCCGGGCATGGTCGCCAGCATGACGCACCTCCCGGTGCTGGGCGTGCCAGTGCAATCGCGCGCCCTCTCGGGTCAGGACAGCCTCCTCTCGATCGTCCAGATGCCCGCCGGAATTCCGGTCGGGACTCTGGCCATCGGCGAAGCTGGCGCGACCAACGCCGGCCTGCTTGCGGCAGCGATACTGGCAACCAACGACGATGCGCTGGCTGGCCGGATCAAGGAGTTCCGCGCGGCGCAAAGCGCCAGCGTGGCGGAACGTCCGGCGTAAGGAAGGACGGCGCATGATCCCCCCGGGCGAGACGATCGGCATCCTTGGCGGCGGCCAGCTTGGCCGCATGCTGGCCAAGGCGGCCGCGCAGCTCGGCTACCGGGTTCATGTCTATGCGCCGGAAGCAGACTCGGTCGCGGCCGAAGTCTGCGCGCGCTTCACCCAGGCGCAGTGGGACGATGCCGAGGCCATGGCCGCATTCGCCGCCGATTGCGCGGTCGTCACCTATGAGTTCGAGAACGTCCCCGTCGGCCCGTTGAAGGTACTGGGGCAAGTGCCGCTCCATCCCAACGCCCGAGCGCTCGAAGTGGCGCAGGACCGGCTCAGCGAGAAGGAATTCGTCGAGCAGCTGGGTGGTCGCACAGCCCCCTACATGGCGATCGACACGCGCGAGGATCTGGATGCAGCGCTGGCCCGGATCGGTTCGCCCGGTATCCTAAAAACCCGGCGCGAAGGCTATGACGGCAAGGGCCAGTGGCGGATCAATTCCGATCACGACGCTGATGGCATTGCCTTTGCCGGGCAACCGCTGGTCTATGAGGGGCTGGTCCGCTTCACCGCCGAATTCAGTGTGATTCTGGCGCGCGGCCATGATGGCCGGATCGTCTTCTGGGACAGCGCGGAGAACGTCCACAAGGGCGGGATCCTGGCACTATCGACCGCGCCAGCCAGTGCCGAAGTGCAGGGCCAGGTCGAAGAGGCCCGCCAGCTGGCCGCCAAGGTCGCAGAGGGCCTGGACTATGTCGGGGTGGCGGCGTTTGAATCCTTTGCCACGGCCGATGGCCCGGTGTTCAACGAAAGGGCCCCGCGCGTCCACAATTCGGGCCACTGGACCATCGAGGGCGCGGGCACCAGCCAGTTCGAAAACCACATCCGCGCCATCTGTGGCCTGCCGCTGGGCGATACCCGCCTCGCCGCGACCCGGGTCGAGATGCGCAACATCATTGGCGAGGCGGCGGAAGACTGGGCAACCATCCTGTCCGATCCAGCCAACCACCTGCATCTCTATGGCAAAGGCGAAGCCCGCCCCGGCCGCAAGATGGGTCACGTCACCCGGCTGATCTTCTGACCATGGCGGAACCGGAAATCGTCCTCGTCGTTGCGGTAGGCGACAACGGCGTGATCGGCGCGGCAGGCGGAATGCCCTGGCACCTTTCAGCCGACTTTCGCCGGGTCAAAGCACTGACCATGGGCAAGCCGCTGGTGATGGGCCGCAAGACCTTCGATTCGCTGCCCGGCATCCTGCCCGGTCGTCGTCACATCGTGATTACCCGCGATCCCAGCTGGGAAGCCAACGGGGCGGAGCGAGCCGATTCGCTGGAGCAGGCGCTGCAACTGGCCAATGCGCCCGAAGTCATCATTTTTGGCGGGGCGCAGATCTATGCCCAGGCCCTGCCCCTCGCCGACCGCATCGAACTGACCGAAGTCCACGCCACGCCAGAGGGCGATACGCGCTTCCCGGACTTTGCCCACGATGAGTGGGAAGAGTCCTTCCGCGAGGGCCATCCGGCAGAGGGTGCCGCTCCGGGGTTTGATTTCGTCACGCTGGTGCGTAAACCGACGACCTGATGAAGGGGGAGCGGATGCGCAAACGGATTTGGATTCCGGCGGTAACACTGGCGCTTGCGGCACTCGGCTTTTTCGGGATTGCCCCGGGTTATCTCGAAAACAGCATGAACCGGATCGACGGCAAGGCGTTGATCCCAGTCACCCCCGAAGCAGAGGCACTGCACAAGACCCTGCAAATCGTCGACCTGCATTCGGACACGCTGATGTGGAAGCGGGACCTGACCCAACTTTCGGATCGCGGTCATGAAGACCTGGTTCGCCTGCAACAGGGCAATGTCGCGCTGCAGGTATTCTCTTCGGTCAGCAAGACCCCGCGCGGCCAGAACTACGACGCCAACAGCGCGGAAACGGACAATATCACCGCGCTCGCCATCACCCAGCTGCAGCCGGTCCGGACCTGGGGCTCACTTTTGCAACGTTCGCTGTTCCACGCTGAAAAGCTGGACAAGGCGGTTGCGGGCAGCAGCGGGCAATTGCTCAAGGTAGTCGACCCCCAGGGGATTGACCGACTGCTGGAGGCACACCGTCCCAACGGAACTGTCGGAGCCCTGCTTTCGGTCGAAGGTCTGCAAAACCTCGAAGGCAAAGTGGAGAACCTGGACAAGCTCCATGCCGCTGGATTCCGCATGGCCAGTCTGACCCACTTCTTCGACAATGAAGTGGCAGGTTCACTCCACGGCGAACGCAAGGGCGGGCTCACCCCGCTTGGCCGCCGGGTCATGGCCCGCATGGAAGAACTGGGCATGATCGTCGATATCGCCCATTGCAGCCATCAATGCGTGGCCGAAGTACTGGCCCGGGCGCGCCGCCCGGTCGTGTCCAGCCATGGCGGGGTGCAGGCTGTCTGCAAGGTCAACCGCAACCTTTCCGACGACGAGATTCGCGCTGTCGCGCGGACCGGCGGCTTGATTGGCATCGGCTATTGGGATGCGGCTGTCTGCGACACAAGCCCGCGCTCAATCGCGCGTGCGATCCGCCACGTTCGCGACCTGGTGGGCATCGATCATGTCGGGCTGGGCAGCGACTATGACGGCGCGACAACGGTGCGGTTCGACACCTCAAAGCTGGTTCAGATTACCCAGGCACTGCTCGACGAAGGCTTCAGCCCGGACGAAATCCGTGCCGTCATGGGCGGCAATGCGCTGCGCGTGATCCGCGCGGGGATCGTGCCGATGAGCCGCGCCGCACTGGAACAAAAGCACGCGGCATGACGATCCCCCGTCTCGATGCATCGGCCCCCATGCCGGAATCGCTGCGCGGCGCGATCATTGCGCTGGGCAATTTCGATGGTTTCCACCGCGGCCACCAGGCCGTCGCCGGCGAAGCTATTGCCTGGGCACGGGCCGAAGGGCGCCCCGCGATCATCGCCACTTTCGATCCCCATCCGGTGCGCTATTTCGCGCCCGATGCGGCGCCGTTCCGCCTGACCACGCTCGACCAGCGCAGCGAACTGTTCGAGGCGGCCGGAGCCGACGCGATGTTGGTCTTTGCCTTTGGCAAGGAACTGGCCTCGACCAGCGCCGAGGACTTCGTCAGCGAGCTCCTGGTCAAGCGCCTTGGCGCGGCCGGGGTCGTGACCGGCGAGGACTTCACTTTCGGCAAGGGCCGCGGCGGCAATGTCGCGCTGCTGGCTGATTTCGACGCAACGGTCGGCCTGCGTTCGCGCGCGGTCGGTCCGGTCAGCGAGGAAGGCGCGGTCGTTTCCTCCAGCCGCATCCGCGACGCCCTGCGCAGCGGCGACTGCGGCGAGGCGACCCATCTCCTGACCCGCCCCTTCGCGATTCGCGGGGTGGTGGAACACGGCGCCAAGCTGGGCCGCTCGATCGGCTATCCGACCGCCAACCTGCGCATGGGCAACTACCTGCGCCCGGCCTATGGCATTTATGCGGTGACCGGCCACCTGCCTGGCGGCAAGGTGGTTCACGGCGCAGCCAACCTTGGCATCCGCCCCAGCTTCGATCCGCCGATCGAGCTGCTGGAGCCCTATTTCTTCGACTTCTCGGGCGATCTTTACGGGCAGGAAATCGAAGTCGCGCTGCACCATTACTTGCGGCCCGAGGCGAAGTTCGACAGCCTGGAAGAGTTGACCGCGCAGATGGAGCAGGACTGCCTGACCGCGCGCAAGCTGCTCTCCGCCCTCTAAGCCGCCGCCTCCACCAAAAAATTGCGCAACGGCGCGGCCCCGGCTAAGGCCCCGGCGCTATGACCGAACAGCGCGACTATCGAGACACTGTCTTCCTGCCGAAGACCGATTTCCCCATGAAAGCGGGCCTCCCCCAGAAGGAGCCCGGGATTCTCGCGCGCTGGAACGAGATTGACCTCTATCGCAAGCTGCGCGACGCCCGCGCGGGACGCGACAAGTTCATCCTTCACGATGGCCCGCCCTACGCCAATGGCGACATGCACATCGGCCATGCGCTGAACCATATCCTCAAGGACATGGTCTGCCGCACCCAGAACCTGCTGGGCAAGGACGCGCCCTATGTTCCGGGCTGGGACTGCCACGGCCTGCCGATCGAATGGAAGATCGAGGAACAGTACCGCAAGAAGAAGCTCGACAAGGACCAGGTCGATCCGGTCGAGTTCCGCGCCGAATGCCGGGCCTATGCGCAGCACTGGGTCGACGTGCAGCGCGAACAGCTCAAGCGGCTGGGGATTCTGGGCGATTGGGACAATCCCTATCTGACCATGGACCCCATGGCGGAAGGCACCATCGTTGCTGAACTGCTGAAGTTCGCCGAAAGCGGCCAGCTCTATCGCGGGGCCAAGCCAGTGATGTGGTCGCCGGTGGAAAAGACCGCGCTGGCCGAAGCCGAAGTCGAATACGAGGACATCGTGTCGACCCAGATCGACGTGGCCTTCGAAATCACCGACAGCCCGATTGCGGCACTCAAGGGTGCCTATGGCGTAATCTGGACGACCACCCCGTGGACCATCCCGACCAACCAGGCGATCGCCTATGGTCCGGAAGTGGAATACGTGCTGGTCAGCGACGGCACGCGCAGCTTCCTCGTCGCGAGCGAATTGAAGGCGCAGTTCGCTGCCCGCACCGGGCTGGACCTGACCGATGGACAGACCATCAAGGGCTCCGACCTCACCGGAACCATTGCCCGCCATCCGATGCACGCGCTCGGCGATTTCTTTGCCCGGCCGCGTCCGTTCCTGCCGGGCGAGTTCGTCACCACCGACAGCGGCACCGGTCTGGTCCACATGGCACCCGACCACGGCGAAGACGACTTCCTGCTGTGCAAGGCCCACGGGATCGACCCGGTCTTCGCGGTCGAAGGCGATGGCAAGTATCGGGCGGACTGGGGCTGGCTGGGCGGCATGGGTTCGGTCATCAATCCCAAGTTCAATGCGCCGGACGGCCCGATCTGTACCGCGCTGGCTGAAACCGGCTGCCTGCTCGCCGCTTCGGCCGACTACCAGCACTCCTATCCGCATTCGTGGCGTTCCAAGGCCAAGGTGATCTTCCGTTGCACTCCGCAGTGGTTTGTGCCGATGGACCGCAAGATCGACCGTCAGGCTCCGCTCTGCGGGACCGAGGCCGGTATCCGCGCCGATCAGGACGCCGGCGAGACCCTGCGCGAAACCGCCATGGCGGCAATTGCCGCGACCCGCTTCGTGCCGGAAAAGGGCCGCAACCGCATTGGCTCGATGGTCGAAGGGCGGCCCGACTGGGTGCTCTCGCGCCAGCGCGCCTGGGGCGTGCCGATCACCCTGTTCGTTGACCGCAAGAGCGGCCAGTACCTGTGCGATCCCGCCGTCAACGCGCGGATCGTCGCGGCGGTCAAGGCGGGCGGGGTCGACGCCTGGTCGGATGAACGCGCGCAGGAATATCTGGGCGACCAGTACCGCGCCGAAGACTTCGAACGCGTCACCGACATTCTCGACGTGTGGTTCGATTCCGGTTCGACCCACGCCTTCGTGCTGGAAAGCGGGCGCTGGCCAGATC
>CAZNBX010000096.1:2352-6469 GCA_964571305.1 uncultured Novosphingobium sp. | reverse complement strand
CTGTTCACCGCGCTGATTGCGCCGCTGGTGTTCGACTGGGTGTGGGAACATCCGCTGCTGGTCCTCGCCGCTGCGCTGCTGATCCCGGTTACTCCGCTGCTCGATTGGAAGCACCGCGCTGGGCTTCAGCCGGAATTGAAATATATGGCGCTGGGCCTTGCCGTGCTGTCCACGCTCGTTCTGCTGTGGATGCTCCACGATGCCCGGCTTTACGAGGACGGCGACAGCAACCCGGAGCTGCTCTCTGTCGGCCTGGCGATCATCGGACTGGTCCTGGTACCGTGGCGCTGGTTGACTGCCGCGCTACTACTGGGGATCATGCTCGTTCAAGGGGGCTTGCAGACCTTGGCCGACAGCCGCGACGGGGTGCGCACCCGAAGCTATTTCGGAGTCTATTCGGTGCGCGTCCATCCCGATCGCAAACTGCGCACGCTGGCCCACGGCACGACCCTGCACGGGCAGCAATCGCTCGAACCGGCGATGAAGTGCATGCCGCTATCCTACTATGGACCCGGATCCGGGGTGGCGATCGGTTTCGCCAATGCGGCGCGGCTCTTTCCCGGCAAGCAGCGCATCGGCGTGGTCGGCCTTGGCACGGGCTCGCTTGCCGGATTTGCCCGTCCCGGCCAGTCGTGGACTCTGTTCGAGATCGACGAAGCGGTGCTGAACCTCTCGCGCCAGGGCAAGTTCACTTATCTCCGCGACTGCGCGCCGCAGGCTCGTGTTGTTCTGGGCGATGCGCGGATCAATCTCGGAAAGGTCCGCGACGGCAGTTTCGACTTGCTGGCCATCGATGCCTTTTCCTCGGATTCAGTGCCGCTGCACCTGCTAACCGGGGAGGCTTTCGGCGTCTATCTCGACGCACTGGCGCCGCAGGGTATCCTGTTCGTACACATCTCGAACCGGTTCATGGACCTTGAGCCGCCGATAGCCGCCGAAGTGCGTCGCCGCCATCTCCACGCCGCGGTGCGGGAAGACGCGCCGCCAGCCGAGAGTCCGTGGACCGGATCGACCTGGATCGCGATCGCCCGCGACCCGGGTCAGTTGAAGGCGTTGTCCACCGTGGCGCCGGCCATGGCATGGCGCCCATTGGGTGCCGCGGCCCGGCAACCATGGACGGATGACCATGCGTCGATTCTGCCCTATGTAACCTGGGCCAACTTTCTGGGATCACAATGACCAAGCCACGACCCGACACCACGATCATCGGCATTCACGGCAAGAGCCCGCGGATTCATGACAGTGCTTTCATCGCCCCGGGCTGCCGCATCATCGGCGATGTCGAGATCGGGCCGGACGTTTCCATCTGGTACAACTGTGTGCTGCGCGGCGATGTCAGCCGAATCGTCATCGGCGCCCGCACCAATGTGCAGGACGGCACGGTGATCCACTGTGACGGCGCCCAGCCGGGCGCGCCCGATGGCTTCCCGACCCTGATTGGCGAGGACGTGCTGATCGGCCACATGGCGATGATCCACGGCACCCGGATCGAGGACAAGGGCTTCGTCGGCTTTTCCGCGCAGACCATGAACGGCTGCGTGATCGAGCGCGAAGGGATGCTCGCGGCGGGAGCGCTGCTGGCACCTGGCAAGCGCATTCCGGCGCGGCAATTGTGGAGCGGCCGCCCAGCGACCTTCATGCGCGATCTGGATGACCGGATGATTGCCGGGCTGCAGATGGGCGTCGGACACTATGTCGAGAACGCCAAGCACCACGCTGCCCTGTTCGATGGTCTTGCGGATGGCTCGCCCAAAGCCTGACTTTCCCCCCGCCGACGCAATTCGTGCCCTGGCTGACGCCGAGGGACGCCTGATCCTGCGCGTCACGCCCGGTGCGCGGGTCGAAACGGTGGAACTGGGCGAAGGTCTGGTCCAGATCAAGGTCCGCACCAAGCCCGAAGGGGGCAAGGCCAACGAAGCCGTAATGGAATTGCTGGCCAAGGCGCTGGGAGTGGCGACGTCACGACTGCAATTGCTGCGCGGCGCAACCGGGCGCGACAAGCAGGTGCGGATCAGCTGAGCGCGATCCGCCGCGCGACCAGGGCAAGTGCCAGCGCCCAGATCGCCGGTAGCCAGAGCGCCCAGGCTGGCCAGGTCAGCAGGGCAAAGGCACCTGCAATTGCCCCGAGGGCGAGACCCAGCCACAGCATCAGCCAGCCCTCCCAACCGGCACCGCCCGTGCCCAGTAGCTTTGCCGCGAGTCCTTGCGCAAAGCGGACCAATGCCCCGGTCATGTAGGTCAGGCCGACCGAGACTTCGCCGTCGCGTTGGAAGGTGTTGTTGAGTGCCCCCATGGCAAAGACCATGCAGGCCATGGCCAGTTCGAGTTGGCGTGCCGATGCAGCCAGGGCCGTCACTGCCAAAAGGCCCGACACAAGCAGCAGCACGGCAAATTTGCGCTGCTTGCCCGCCTTCGCGGCCAGCACGGCCCCGCCGAAGACGCCGATGACGAAGCCCAGGATCAGCAGGGCTGGAATGAAGGCGGTGGCCGGGCTGGCAATCAGGTCGACGCCCAACCGCGTGGTGTTGCCCGACATGAAGGAGACGAAATAGCGGTTGGCCGAGAGGAACCCGGTCGCGTCGACATAGCCGGCCAGAGCGGCGGCGGCGATGGCCAAGCGGCGGCGCGAACGGTCAATCGAGTTCATGCCCTGCCGGTCTAGCTCCAGACGCCTCGTTTGGCGAGGTCAGTTGGGCGAAGTGTCTCTGGCCATGCCCTTGGCCATGCGGGTCAGGACATCGGTCATGGCCTCTGCAATCTCACGGTCCGCCAGGTCGGTTTCGGCAATTGCCCGAGTCATGGCATCGGCCCATTGTTCGGCCGTCTGACGGGTGATCGGAAAGGGCGCGTGCATCGACATCATGCACTTGCCGGGGTTGCGTTCGAACCAGTCGCGCGGCCCGCCCGCCCATCCGGCAAGGAACAGCGGCAGGGATTCGCGCATCGGTGACAGATCGGGAGCATGCATCGCGCGCAGTTCGGCGAATTCTTCCTCTTGCTCCATCAGGTCGTAGAACCGCTCGGTAATAGCCCGCATCGCGGGATGTCCGCCGATGCGTTCGAAGGGGCTGGCGGCGGAAACTTCGGCAGCAGCAGCGGTCACAGGGAATGCTCCGGTCAAACTTCTTACAGCCTCACCATGGCAGCGAGGCTGGCCAGCCGCCTTGACCGGGATCAATCGCGGATCAGCGCTTTGAGCGTCTCCAATCGGTCCGCCTCATGCGCGGGCTTGTCGGCACGGATGCGGCTGATCCGGGGAAAGCGCATCGCCACGCCCGACTTGTGGCGCTTGCTCGAATGAACCGAATCGAAGGCCACTTCAAAGACCAGGCTCTTGTCGGTTTCGCGGACCGGACCAAAGCGGTTTACCGTGTGGGTGCGGACATGGCGGTCGAGCCATTTCAGCGCGTCGTCGGTGAACCCGAAATAGGCCTTGCCGACCGGTAGCAGTTCCGCGCCTTGGTCGGGATCGCCATCCCAGCAACCGAAAGTGAAATCGGAATAGAAACTGCTGCGCTTGCCGCTGCCGCGCTGGGCATACATCAGCACGCAATCGACCAGCAGCGGATCGCGCTTCCACTTGTACCAAAGGCCGGTCTTTCGTCCGGGCACATAGGGACTGTCCTTGTGCTTGAGCATGACCCCTTCGATCGCATCGTCGCGGGCGCGTTCACGCACGGCGGCCAGTTCATCGAGGGTGCTGACCGGGATCACCTGGCTGAGGTCGAACCGCTGCGGGTCGAGCCGGGGCACGAACTCTTCCAGCGCCGCGCGTCTTTCGGTCCATGGCAGTGGACGCAGGTCTTCGCCCTCGCGCACCAGCAAGTCATAGAGGCGGACGAATGCGGGGTAACCGGCGAGCATGGCCTTGGATACGGTCTTGCGGCCAAGGCGCTGCTGCAGGGCGTTGAAGCTGGCCGCACCGCCTGTTTCGCCGCCCTGGTGGTTGCCGCGCACCAACAGTTCGCCATCGAGCACAGCGGGAATATCCAGCGCGGCGGTCACTTCTGGAAACGTTGCGGAGATATCGTCGCCCGAGCGGGAATAGAGCCGGCTTTCGCCATTCACGTGGACCAGCTGGACCCTAATGCCGTCCCATTTCCATTCGGCGGCATAG
>CAZNBX010000096.1:0-2342 GCA_964571305.1 uncultured Novosphingobium sp. | reverse complement strand
CAGGTCCACCGCGCCATCTTCCAGCGGGTGCGCCAGCATGAACGGGCGGAACAGCGGCAGGTGGTCGGCGCTCGGCACTTCGCCGCCGTGCGCTGCCCAGTCGAACAGGGCAGTGTAGGGCGGGGTCTGGCCGTGCCAGTGCTCTTCCACGTCATCGACCGAAACGCCGAAGGCCTGGGCAAAGGCAACCTTGGCCAGCCGCGCGGAAATGCCGATGCGCATCGCCCCGGTCGCCAGCTTGAGCAGGGCATAGCGGCCATTGGCGTCAAGACGGTCAAGCAGGGCAGCCAGTTCCGTGTTCACCGTCGCCCTGGTCATGCCGGACAGCGCGGCGACGGCTTCGCTCACGCTGGGCGGGGCGAGAACGCTGCCGTGCGGTTCGGGCCAGAGCAGGCTGACCGTCTCCGCCGTATCGCCCACGAAATCGCGCGAAAGGGCGAAGAGTTCGGGATCGACCCGCTCCATGATCAGGGCACGGACCGTTCCGGCTTTGACTGCCTTGAAGTCCAGCCCGTCGGTCAGCGCGGCCAGCGCCCAGCCGCGATCCGGATCGGGGGTACGGCGCAGATAGTCCGCGATCAGCGCCAGCTTGCCATTGCGGCTGCGGGTATAAACCAGGGCATCGAGGAGGGCGGCGAACTGTTCCACCTGCTAGTCGTCCTCATCCTCATAGCCGACCAGGGCCAGGGCGCGGGCCTTGCGCTGGTTCAGCGCGCACCAGCGTAGCAGGGCATCCTCGCGGCCGTGAGTGATCCAGGTTTCCTGCGGATCGACCTCTGCGATAGTCGCGGTCAGCTCGTCCCAGTCGGCATGATCGGAGATGACCAGCGGCAGTTCGACATTACGCTGCCGCGCGCGTTGCCGCACTCGCATCCAGCCTGACGCCATGGCGGTAACCGGATCGGGCAGGCGGCGGCTCCAGCGGTCATTGAGCGCGGAAGGTGGGCACAGCACGATCTGCCCCGTCAGTGCGGCCTTGGGCAGGCCCGCGACAAGCCGCAGTTCGCCCAGGTCGATGCCATGTTCTTCGTATAGCCGGCACATCCGTTCGAGCGCGCCGTGCAGATAGATGGGTTCGCGATATCCGGCGAGCCGCAGTTCGGCGATGACCCGTTGTGCCTTGCCCAGCGCATAGGCGCCGACCAAGACGCAGCGCTCCGGATTGGCCGCTCGGGCGTGGAGCAGCTTGGCGATCTCGTCTTCAATGGGCGGATGGCGAAAGACCGGGAGGCCAAAGGTCGCCTCGGTGATGAACACATCGCAGGCGGTCGGCTGGAACGGCGGACAGGTCGGGTCCGGGCGCCGTTTGTAGTCGCCTGTGATCACTACCCGTTCGCCCGCATGCTCCAGCAAGATTTGGGCTGATCCCAAGACATGGCCTGCGGGAAGGTAGGTCGCGCGGACTCCTCCGGGCAGGTCCAGTGTCTCGCCATAGGGAACCGGAATAGCGCCCGCTGTAACGCCATAGCGTTCCGCCATGATCGCGAGGGTGCCGGGTGTGGCGACGGTCTGCCCGTGCCCGCCGCGGGCATGGTCGGCATGGCCATGGGTAGCCAGCGCGCGGTCGACGGGGCGCGCGGGATCGATCCAGCAATCGGCCGGCAGTACGCGGATGCCCATCGGCTCCGCCCGGATCCATGAAAAGGCTGCGGCCATCGCCAGTTAAAATGACGATGGCCGCAGCTTTGTTCCAGTGACCGAAAGGTCAGGGGGTCAGTCGCCGCTCGCTTCCGGAGCGGCTTTGCCCTTGCGCGGTGCCTTGGCCTTGGGCTTCGCTGCCGCCTTGCCGGCCTTTTTCTTGTCCAGCTTGGGCGGGGCCGGGGTCAGTTCAAAGGCCAGCGCTTCGTCCTTGACCGAGACATGGACTTCGCCGCCATGGCGCAGCTTGCCGAACAGCAGTTCCTCGGCCAGCGGCTGCTTGACCTTCTCCTGGATCAGGCGGGCCATCGGCCGCGCGCCATAGAGCTTGTCATAGCCGCGCTCGCCCAGCCACTTCCGGGCATCGCCATCGAACTGGATGTGGACGTTCTGATCGGCCAGCTGCAGTTCAAGCTGGAGCACGAACTTGTCTACCACCCGCGCGATCACTTCGGTGCCCAGGTAGGCAAAGGGCACGATCGCATCGAGCCGGTTGCGGAATTCGGGACTGAACATCCGCTTGACTGCTTCCTCGCCGGCATCGGCCTTGGACACGTCGCCGAAACCAATGCCCTGCTTGGCCATGTCGCTCGCACCGGCATTGGTGGTCATGATCAGCACGACATTGCGGAAGTCGACTGTCTTGCCGTGGTGGTCGGTCAGACGGCCGTTATCCATCACCTGCAGAAGGATGTTGAACAGGT
>CAZNBX010000095.1:0-6518 GCA_964571305.1 uncultured Novosphingobium sp. | reverse complement strand
AAGACCCTGAACGACGAACTGCAAATGCGTTCGGACTGGGTCCTGCCGATCTGTTCCGGGCAGGAACGCCTGAAAAAGGGCGGTAGCAAGGTCCACCCGACGCAGAAGCCGGAAGCCCTGCTGTACCGGGTGATGCTGGCCACGACCAACAAGGGTGACGTGGTGCTCGATCCGTTCTTCGGCACTGGCACGACCGGTGCGGTGGCCAAGCGCCTCGGCCGCGAATGGATCGGCTGCGAGCGCGAAGGCCTGTACCGCGAAGCCGCTTTGGAACGCATCGAATTGGCCCTGCCGCTCGACGAAAGCGCGCGGACCACGATGCAGAGCCCCAAGGCCGCGCCGAAGGTGGCTTTCGGCACCCTGATCGAAACCGGCTTTATCGCCGCCGGCACCGTTCTGACCGACAAGAAGGGCCGCATGACCGCAACGGTCCGCGCCGATGGTTCGCTGGTTTCCGGCAACGAGACCGGCTCGATCCACGGGCTGGGGGCCAAGCTGCAAGGCGCGCCAAGCTGCAACGGCTGGACCTTCTGGCACTTGGAGCATGAGGGCGAAGTCAAGCCGATCGACGCGATCAGGCAGCTTTACCTGCTCGCCACCGAGGACTAATCGTCCGGGGTGAGCAAATCATTCTATCTCCGCCCGATTGCCCTTGCCGATAGTCCGCAGAGCGAGGACGGTGAGGCGATCCGGCTGGGCGGCGGTATGGTCTATGCCAGCCGTTTTGCCCTGATTGAGCGCGAAGCGGGCCGGGTCACCTCTCGCAGTCGCTATTCGGTTACTGAACTGCGCGCCGCGCTGGACCAATTGCCGGACGCCGTACGCGAGCAGTTCAGCAACCTGCAGCGCAGCCATGCGCCGCTGCAATGCGGGGCGCGGACGGTGCGGCTCGACCAGCCGCAGGTCATGGGCATCCTCAACGTTACGCCCGACAGTTTTTCGGACGGCGGTCAGTTCATGGACGATCCCGAAGTCGCCCACGTCCATGCCGCCGCGATGGTCGAGGCGGGGGCTGCGATCATCGATGTTGGCGGCGAAAGCACCCGTCCCGGTGCGGCAGCGGTATGGGAAGGGGACGAACTGAAGCGCGTCATTCCCGCGATAGAGCGGCTGGCGGCGATGGGAGCGGCGATCAGCACGGATACCCGCCGCCCTGCGGTGATGGAAGCGGCGCTCGCCGCCGGGGCGCACATCATCAATGACGTTTCCGCTCTGCGCCACGATCCGCGTAGCTTGGAGTTTACCGCTCGCTCCGGCGCGCCGGTGGTGCTGATGCATGCGCCGGGCTCGGGCGAAGACCTGCACGCTGATGGCAGCTATGGCGATGTCGTGCTGGACGTGTTCGACTGGCTCCGCGAACGCCGCGATGCTGCGCTGGACGCAGGAATTCCGCGCGAGAAGATCGTGCTCGATCCCGGCCTTGGCTTTGGCAAGACGCTGGCCGAAAACCTGGCGCTGATGAATGCGCTGCCGCTGTTCCACGCGCTGGGCCAACCCATCCTGCTGGGCGTCAGTCGCAAGCGGATGATTGGGGCGCTCAATAACGAAGCTCCGGCGCACAAGCGCATCGGCGGCTCGATTGCGCTTGCCACCAAGGGGATGGATGCCGGGGTGCAACTGCTCCGCGTCCATGACGTGGCGGAGACGATTCAGGCGCGCGACGTCTGGCGCGGCCTACGCGATGCGGCGCTGACCGATTTCAGCCAGTTGGCAAGCTAGGCCAGTCGCTCAATCCGCGTTGTCGGAGCCAGCAGGATCAGTCGCGCGGGACTTAGCGCGGACCAGCCGCCATGCGGCAAAGGCCATGACCAAAGCTCCTAGCACCAGCGCCGCCCACAAAGCGATCTTGCGCGTATCATAGGGGCTTTCCGGTGCCGTCGGGGCCAGCTTGATCACCGGAGCCTCACCCGCGCTTTCGACCTCGGCGGAAAGGCGCCAGGCGCGTAGCAGGTCGCTGGCGGTGCCGAAGTCCGCTGGATCGAACCAGGCAGGTTTGGCATCGGGATGTCCAACCGCAAGGTTGAACGGACCCTCGCCATTGAAAGCCGCGAAGATCGTGATCGGCTCCACGGCCAGGGTCACTTCCGGCACCTTCGAAAACCCGGCGCTGCGCGGATCGGCGACAATGCGGTATTCGCGCAAGGTAGCGCCGGAGAGCTCAAGGTTCACCGGACCTTCCCCCTGCTTGAGCGTGCCAGTGGCGAGCAGCCCCCACGGATCGGAAGGATCATCGCGGCCGAAAAGCTGCACCGGGACGATCCCGTCCGACCCGGTCAGTTCCAGTTTTACCGCTGCGATGGGAACCGCGATCTGCGGGGCAAAGCGCAGTTCGTGCGGCCCGCTGAGTTGTGCGCCGCTCGTTTCCAGATCGACCCGAGCGGGTTGGCGCTCGACCGCTTCGAGGACCTTCGCTCCGCTGACCGCGATGTCCGGTCCGTTTTCCCAGCTGATCCGGACGTAACGATCCTTCAGATTGACCGCGGGCAGGGCGATGCGGGGTTGGCCCAGCACTTCTGGATCATTGCCGGGGCGCAGCAGGACCTTGTCGGCCAGTGGCTCCCAGGTCTTGAGGTCGGCCCCGCTTTCCAAGGTGAAGGTGACGGGCACTTGCTTGGGCAGCTCGGCGGCAAGTTCGATCCCAACGACCGGGAGTGTCAGTGCGCGCGTATCGATCAGCACCGCAGCGCGCTTGTCGGTAGCTTGGGCGGCGTCGGTTGCCGTGACTGCGACGGACGCATCGCCCGTCTTGACCTCAACCGGGACCGGCACTGCCGTTCCGTCAGGACCCTCGGTCAATGGGATTGCGGAGAAGTCATGCGCCTTCAGCAGGCTCGATTCGCCCGAGCGGCCATAGGCGAGCGCCAGCGACAACTTGCGCCCCTTGGCGTCGAAAATGCGGACGTCGCCCAGGTCCGGCCGGACAATTTCGGCAACGGCGGCGGCGGGCAGGACCACGCGGCCGAGCTTGTCATTGGCCTTCGGCGCGAGGGCGAGGACCTGGGCGTATTCGTCTGGCTTTTTGGGTTCGGGAGCCTCTTCGGCCGTGCAGGCGGCAAGCGCCAGCATCGCGGAAACAGGCAGCAGGGAACGGACCAGGCGAACAAGCATCACTTCATCTCCTCGCCGGCCTTGCGCGGCGAAAGGGGAACGAAATAGCCGATCAGCAGCATTAGTATAGCCACCCCGACAAAGGTCACGATCGTCCGCAAGACTATCATCCTTCCGTCTCGCCATGGCCCTTACTGCCAGTTAGGCAGTTTTTGCAGCGATTGAAAATGTTTGTGATAATTACCCCGGACTGACTGCCGATCCCGCCAGCAATCCGCCATCGACGTTCATTTCTGTCCCGGTGATATAGGCCGCTTCATCTGATGCGAGCAGCACAGCCAGCGCTGCGACTTCGGAGACTTTGCCAAAGCGTCGCAGCGGCGTATCCGAGACAAAGCTAGCCATGCGCTCCTCCCGGTCAGGGCCGTCGCCCAGCATCGGTTCCCACATTTCCGTCAGGATCGCGGCTGGATGAATGGAATTGCAGCGGATCGCCCAGCCATTCTGCGCGCACCACAATGCGACAGACTTGCTGTGATTGCGGATTGCCGCCTTTGAACTGGCATAGGCCGCAGCACTAGGAATTCCGACCAATCCCGAACGCGACGAGATATTGATGATCGATCCCGAACCCTTCGCCTTCATGGCCGCAATCGCGTAGCGGCAACCAAGGAAGGTCCCGTCCAAATTTGTGGCATGAACGGCCCGCCAGTCTTCCAGGCTGGCGTTTTCGGGGTCGTGCGGGCCCGGGGATGCCTCGAACCCTGTAATCCCGGCATTGTTGACGACAACGTCCGCAACCGGAACAGCATGTGCCAAAGCGGCCCAACTTGCTTCCTCGCGCACGTCGAGCGGGATGAAGCGGCAATCGATCTCTGCAGCGGCGGCAGCACCAGCGCTGCCGTCAATGTCAGTCAGGATGACATCGGCCCCTTCGGAATGGAAGGCTTCGGCAATGCCGCGGCCAATCCCGCGCGCGGCGCCGGTGATAACGCAAACCTTTCCCGTAAGTCGGGCCATGGGAGTTCCTTTCGAATGCAATTAGTCGGTGCAGCGCGATCAGCTGCGAAGTGATCGAATCCGCCGGGGCGGTGTCAGTGGACCAATTGCGGAACTCCCAGATTGGAGCTGTCGGATAGCAAGGTCAGGCGGCGTCGCCAATCCCGAGGTCGGTGAGCTTGCGGTAAAGCGTTGAACGGCCAATCCCCAGGCGGCGGGCGACTTCGGTCATGCGGCCGCGATAATGGCCGATGGCGAGGCGGATCACGTCGGCCTCGATCTCTTCCAGCGGGCGCAGGTTGCCGTCCGCGGTGTAAAGCATCACCCCGACCCCTTCCTGGACCGGGGATTGCTGGGCATTGCCACTGCCGAGCAGGTCGGAAAGCTGGGGGAAATCGTCAGCGGTCAGAGCGTCGCCATCGCAGAAGACTGCGGCGCGGAACAGCACGGCCTGAAGCTGTCGGACATTGCCCGGCCAGTCGTAAGCAGCAAGCAGGGCAAGCGCGCCGTCGGTTATTCCAAGCGGACGCAAACCCGGCTGCTCGCCGATCCGGGCGAGGAAGTGGCGGGCGAGGGCCGGAATGTCTCCGGTGCGGTTGCGCAAGGGCGGAAGCTTGACCGTCACCGGTGCCAAGGCGGCGTATAGTTCCGGCAGGAACAGGCCCTGATCCGCAAGGTCCTTGAGCGGCGCATTGCTTGCGGCGATCAGGCGCACGTCGATACGGAACGAATGGTTCGCGCCGATCGGCCTGACGCCGCCGCGCAGGATCGCTTCGAGCAGGCGGTGCTGGACGGACAGTGGCAGGCGGTCGATCTCGTCAAGGGCGAGCGTGCCGCCATCGGCATGCTGGAGCGCGCCGACTTGGCGTTCGAATGCCCCAGGGAACGAGCCCTTTTCATGGCCAAACAGGACCGATTCCAGCGAACTGCCAGCGACCGAGTTCAGGTTCAGCAGGCGGAACGGCAATTTGGCGCGGGGGCTTGCGGCCTGCATCGCGCGTATCACCATCTCCTTGCCTGTGCCGCTTTCCCCTTCGATCAGGACATGACCGTGCCCGCGTGCCGCCTTGGCAGCAACGGCCAGGGCTGAGCGGAACAGGGGTGTCGCGCCGATCATCGCCTCGAAGTCCGGCGTGGCCGGCATTTTCTCGGCCAGCGGTTGCAATTCATCCCGCGGCGCCTCGCGCCGGGTGGCGGAGCGCAGGGCCTGCATCAGGCGGTCGGTGGCGACTGGCTTCACCAGATAATCGGTCGCCCCAGCGCGCATTGCCTCGACTGCCAGCAGAGGCGAGGCGCTGGTGGTCAGCATCAGGATCGGAAGCGCGGGGCAGCGGCTGCGCAGTTCCGCAATCAGGCCGCAGGCCTCGTCACCCGGCCCCCATTGGTCGAGGATGATCGCGCCAATGTGCATGCCTTCGCGGGTGCCAAGGGTGGCAATGGCCGTCTCGCCATCGCCGACGACCAGGGTCCGCCAACCTTCGCGCTGGGCAAATGCGGTGATAAGCCGGCTCTGTGCCGGTTCATCGTCGATCAGCAGCAATAGGCGCTGTTCGATTTCCGTCATGGTTTCCTGCGCTTCCCTGTTTTGTCTGAGCGCTTTGCTAAGCCAATCTGGTAAACGGGCGATTAAGCCTGCGGATCATTTCGAAATGGCAGGCTTGCCCCTTGAGCGTCGCGGAATTGCCGGATAGAGACGGGCTAAGTTCCATTACGACAATGCAGAGGGTATCCGAATGGCAAGCGGCAACGACATGAACGCCCATGAATCGACCTACAACGGCTTTCTTGGCCTGGTGAAGTGGGGTTCCGTCCTGACCGTCCTGGTCGTGGCATTCGTCATCATCAAGATCGCTTCCTGAGCGACCCGCGCCCATGCGGATCGCGGTCCTGAAAGAAACCGCGACTGGGGAAACCCGCGTCGCGGCCAGCCCCGAAACGGTGAAGAAATTCATCGCCCTGGGAGCCACCGTAGCGGTCGAACCAGGGGCAGGGGCCTTGGCGGCGGTATCCGATCAGGATTTTGCCGCAGCCGGGGCCGAGGTCTCCAAGGACGCGGTCAAGGGCGCGGATATTGTGCTGGGCGTTCAGGGCCCGGCACCAGAAGCGATCAAGGATGCCAAGCCCGGGGCGTGGATCGTCGCCGGGCTTGATCCTTTTGGGCAGCGCGGCCGGGTCGATGCCTATGCCGCTGCGGGCTTTGAAGCGCTGGCGATGGAATTCATGCCGCGCATCACTCGCGCGCAGAGCATGGACATCCTTTCCAGCCAGTCGAACCTTGCCGGGTACAAGGCGGTGATCGAAGCTGCCAATGCCTATGGTCGCGCCTTTCCGATGATGATGACGGCAGCTGGTACGGTTGCTGCGGCCAAGTGCTTCGTCATGGGGGTTGGCGTCGCCGGCCTGCAGGCCATCGCCACCGCACGCCGCTTGGGTGCGCAGCGTGCTCAAGGCTTTCGAGCGTTTTCGCATTC
>CAZNBX010000094.1:0-6532 GCA_964571305.1 uncultured Novosphingobium sp. | reverse complement strand
CAGATCGGCAAGGGCATGTGGGCCGCGCCCGACCTGATGGGCGAAATGATGGTGCAGAAGATCGGGCATCCCAAGTCGGGCGCGAACACCGCCTGGGTGCCGTCGCCGACTGCCGCTACGCTTCATGCGATGCACTACCACGCGGTCGACGTGTTCGCGGTGCAGCAGGACCTGGCCGGACAGCCGACCCCCGCGCTGGAGCCGCTGCTGACCGTGCCGCTCGCCGAAGGGACCAACTGGTCGGAAGAGGAAGTGCGGGAGGAACTGGACAACAATGCCCAGGGCCTGCTCGGCTACGTCGTGCGCTGGATCGACCAGGGCGTCGGCTGCTCCAAGGTGCCGGACATCAACGACGTGGGCCTGATGGAAGACCGCGCGACCCTGCGCATTTCGAGCCAGCACATGGCCAACTGGCTGCTCCACGGGGTTTGCACGCGGGAGCAGGTGATGGAATCGCTGCGCCGCATGGCAGCCAAGGTCGATGCGCAGAACGCCGGTGATCCGCTCTATCAGCCGCTGGTCGGCAACGAGGAAGCGCCTGCCTTCCGCGCGGCCTGCGATCTGGTGTTCAAGGGCGTCGAACAGCCGAGCGGCTATACCGACCCGCTGCTGCACCACTGGCGGCAGGTGAAGAAGGCGCTTTAAGCGACACGGCAACAGGGCAGTTGTGCTGCCCTGTTAGCTTCTGTCAGGCGCTCAGCACCCGGGCAATGGCAACGAATTCGCTGACGCTGAGCGTTTCCGCGCGGCGTTGCGGGTCGATGCCAAGCTGATCGAGCGCGTCCAGCGCGCCGGGCAGGCCTTTTAAGCTCTGGCGCAGCATCTTGCGGCGCTGGCCAAACGCGGCCTCGGTCACGCGTTCCAGCATCCGCGCTGAAACGCCGTCGGGCATATCCGCAGGCGTGACGTGAAGCACCGCGCTCATCACCTTGGGTGGCGGGGTAAAGGCGCTGCGGTGGACCTTCATCGCGATCTTGGCGTGGGAACGCCACTGCGCGAGCACGGCCAGGCGGCCGAAAGCGTCGCTCCCGGCTTCGGCGACGATCCGTTGTGCCACCTCAAGCTGGAACATCAGCGTGAGCGAAGCCCAAGAAGGGGGCCAGTCCTGTCCGGAAAGCCAACCGGTGAACAGCATGGTGCCGACATTGTAGGGCAGGTTGGCAACGACGTGGAATGGTCCTTCGATGCCGTGTTCAACCTTGGTCGCGTCGCCCTCGATCACGCGCAGCTGACCCGGAAAAGCCTCGGCCAGTTCGGCCAGCGCTGGCATGCAGCGGCGGTCCATTTCGATGGCCGTCACTTTTGCTCCGGCCCGCAGGAGCGCGCGGGTGAGGCCGCCTGGGCCCGGTCCGACTTCCAGCACCTGCTGATCCTTCAGCTTGCCCGGGATCGCAGCGATGCGGTCAAGCAGTTGCTCGTCGAACAGGAAATTCTGGCCCAGCGCCTTGCTGGCGAACAGGCCATGGCGATTGATGACATCGCGCAGTGGCGGCAGCTCAGTCATCGAGCAAGCCCTCGCGGCGCAGCACGCATTCCCCGGCCATGCGGATTGCGGCGATCATTGCGCCCGGATCGGCCTGGCCAGTACCGGCAATCGCAAAGGCGGTGCCGTGGTCGGGACTGGTGCGGATGATCGGCAGGCCGAGGGTGACATTGACCCCCTGGTCGAAATCGAGCGCCTTCAACGGGATCAGGGCCTGGTCGTGGTACATGCACAGCGCCACGTCATAGGTTGCCCGCGCGCGGGCGGTGAACATGGCGTCGGGCGGGAAGGGGCCGGTAACGTTCAGCCCTTCAGCCTTGAGCCGGTCGATCGCCGGTTGGATCAGCCGCGCTTCCTCATCGCCCATACGGCCTTCCTCGCCCGCGTGCGGGTTCAGTCCGGCAATCGCAATGCGCGGTTGGTGAAGGCCGAAATCGCGGGCCAGCGCCATGGCGGTGATCCGCGCCTTGCGCTCAATGAGTGCAGCGGTGAGTTGCTGCGGAACTTCGGCCAGCGCGATGTGGACCGTCACCGGCACGGCGCGGAGATTGGGACCGGCCAACATCATCACCGCGTCGCCGGGTGCATAACCGCAGGCATAGGCGACGAATTCGGTCTGCCCGGGATGATCGAAGCCAACTTCGGCGAGCCGAGCCTTCGATACCGGGGCGGTGACGATAGCCGAGACTTCGCCGCTGCGGGCGAGGCCAGTCGCTTCCTCCAGACTGGCCAGGGCCAGCGCAGCCCCAGCGCGGCTCGGCGAGCCCGGGGTATATTCGCCGTCCGCTCCGTCTAGTACGGGCAGGGCAAAGCCAAAGCAGTCCGCTGCTTCGTTGGGATGGAAGACCTGCTGGATCGGCACGTTGAGGCCGCGTTGTTTTGCCGCGGCGCGCAGCACATCGGGGCCGCCGGCGACGACAAAGGGAAGCAGTCCTTCGCGTTCGCGCGCCGCCCAGGCGGCAGCGATCAGTTCGGGACCGACGCCCGCCGGATCGCCGAGCGAAATCGCAAGCGGCGGCACCCCCTCCACCGGCGATGCCCTAGTTGCCGTAGTCGATCACCGCATCGCGGCGAAGGTCGCGCAGGTAGGTCTGAGCGCGGCGGTTGACGCGTTCGTCCTCAAGCTGGGACTGAACCTCGTCAAAGTTCGGCGCGCCGCCCGCCTTGGGATCGTCGCGGCCGCACAGCATCAGCACGCGCACGCCGTCCTGGATCGAACCAAACGGCGGGGTGGTTTCGCCAAGCTGGAGGCCCAGCACCAGTTCCTGCAGCGCGGCAGGAAGGTCACGCGCCTTGAGGGCTTCGTTGTTTACCACTTCCGCGCCAAGCTGGGCGGCGACCGCGTCCGCTGCGGCGCAGCCCTTGGCGGCCTTTACGCGAGCGGCAAAATCCTGGGCCCGGGCGGTCGCCTGGGCTTCGGTCGTGCCCTTGGCGAACGAGATCGCGATCTGCTTGAGGTTCAGCGTCGCATCGCGCGGATCGGCGGTGAGCACCTTGCGCTTGTCGATCAACAGGACGATCGAGAAACCGCCGCGCACCTCGATCGGCCCGGCCAGCTGGCCCGGCTGGAGGCCCTGGATCGTCTGGTCGAGTTCGGCGGGCAAGACGCCTGAGCGAATCCAGCCAAGGTCACCGCCGACCGATGCGGTCGAGGCTTCGGAGAACTGCCGGGCATAGCCGACGAAGCTGCCGCCCTTTTGCAGCTGTTCGACGATTTTCATCGCGTTCTGCTGCACCGCGTCACGGTTTTCGCTGGTCGCCGAAAGGAAGATTTCACCGACGCGGAATTCGTCGCTGCCGCGCAGTGCTTCCTGCCGGGTGATCGTTTCGCGGACTTCGTCTTCGGAAACGTTGACGAAGGGCGTGACGTTCCGGCGCAGTAGGCGTTGCCACGACAATTCGCCGCGGATCTGGCGCTTGAGCGAATTGGGCGAGGACCCGATGCGGGCGAGATAGGCGTCGAGGGCCTTGGGGTCCTGGCCAAAGTTCTGCCGCGCGATCCGTTCATAGCTGGAATCGACTTCGGCTTCGTCGACCTTCAGGTCCTGACTTTTGGCTTCCTGGATCTGGAGGGATTCGTCCATCAAGTTCCGCAAGACTTGCTGACGCAGACGGGTCAATTCCTCATCGCCGATCTTGCCGCCGCTGGCCGACACGATCAGAGCGACGCGCTGGTCGATGTCCGTACCGGTGATGACTTCGCCATTGATGATGACCGTGGCCGTGCGGTGGTTCGGATCGTTCTTGCCGAAGATCACCATGTTTTCCGGCAGATTGAAGCCACTTTGCGGACCTTGCGGTGCTGGCGCGGCCTGCGCCATCGCAGCCGACGGTGCCATCAAGGAAAGCGCGGTGGCAGAAAGGATGATGCTGTGCAGGCGGGTATGGCGGAAGCGCAAGGGGCGTGTCACCGTTTCAATTTCCCAATTTCAACGCGCACCAAGCGCGTCCATCTTGACCAGGCCATTGCCGAAAAGCGGCTTAACCTTGGCTGAGCAAGCGCGGATAGCTTGTTTGCCCCGGTGTGCCAATCCTTCGGCCAGCCTTTGCGGCGGTTAAAAACCGAGATTCTTCACTGCCAGGTGAATCTGGAAGGTATTGCCTTTAACCGCGTCGCCGGTTGCCAGATAGTCGCGCCGCCAGGTGAAATCGATTTCCAGGCAGTCATCTTCATAGGCGACGCCCAGGCGGGTGCGGATTGGCTGGAAGCCATCGGAGTTGACCAGGGTTGGGTCTTCGTTCGGCCCGGTCAGGTCGAACACGCCCGATCCGAACAGCGACCAGTTGCGCGCCAGGCCGATCCGGCCGGCGATGCGCATTTCCTCGCGGTCCTTCAGGTCCTCGATCCCGCCGCCGATATTACGATCGAGACGCAGGTAACCGGCTTCGAGATAGGTGCCCTGGGTGCCCACTGCGGCGTCGAATTCGTTGCGGCGCACGGCAAGGTTGTCCTTGTCGAGGCGGAAGCGATGGGTCAGCTTGACCAGGTCCTTGAACCGCACTTCGGTCCGTCCCACGATGTCCGAGGTCCGCTGCGAAAGCCCGGTGCCATCTGGCAGCAGGGTGGGATTGTTCGACAGGCGATAGGACTGCCCAATGGTCGAATTCACGCGCAAGCCGGGCCGCTCGAACTGCCAGTCCAGGCCGTAGGTAAAGCGTACCCCGTCCTCGATCCGGTCGTAACCGGGGAAGCGGTTTAGCGCGAACAGGTTGGAATCCTCCAGGTCGATGGAGCGCGCATCTTCGTTCGGGACTTCAAGGTTCTTCAGCTTGGGCGTGGCCACAACCTGAAATCGCGGCGTCAGGACCTGTGTCCCGCCGAGGAATCCGCCGACCAGCGGCCACTTCAGATCAACCGCCGCTGCAGCCAGGGCACGGCTCTGCCATCCGGGATTGCCGCGGTAGGAAGCGGTCGAGGTCAGGGCGTTCTGGTCGGAATGATATACGTCGCCGCGGGCAAGGGCGGTGACGGTCACTTCCTGGCCCCACGGCGTCAGGCGGCGCAGGTCCCACTGGGCGCTGGCAAAGGCGCGCTGGGTATCCTGTCCCGCAGTCCGGGTAATCGCCAGGCTGTTGGCTTGCAACTGTACGCGCCCGCCGAGCAGCGGATCGGCAAAGCGACGGCGGTAATCGATTTCGGGCAGGGCGACGGGAACCTGGCCCTGGACGTCGTTAACCCGCAGCGTCTGGGTGGCCCAGCCGGCGATCGAGAGGTAGCTGTCGTCGTCGATCCGCTCAAGCTGCGCGGTCGAGCGCAGGCGGTCGTCGCGGCTGATGTCATAGCGGCGCAGGAACGTGCGGTCCGATGTGACCCGGGCGGAGAACGTCGCGCTCCAGTTGGGATCGAACTGATAGCGCCCGTTGCTGAACAGATAGCCGCGGAAGTCGGCGCGGCTCGACGCACCCGGCGTGCCGACCGGAATGCGGCTTGACCGGGTAACATAGCCGGTGGCCTGCAAGGCACCATGATCGGTCAGCTGGCGATACTGCGCCGAAACCATCGGCGGCGCTGCGGTAAAGAGGTAGCCAGTCACCGCAAGGTCGCGGTTGTCGGCGAGCCGCTGATACCAGGTATCGGAAATCTGCACGCCGTTCGATGCCGACAGCTGGAAGTTCGGGATCAGCAGGCCCGAAATCGGGCGACCGTCGGTTGCGACAACCAGTCCCGGCAACGGCATCAGCCGCAGGCCAAAGATTTCCGCGCGCGCGCCTTCAAAGCGCACGGTCTTGCGGTCCGGGTCATAGATCACCCGCCGTGCGGTTATGCGCCAGCTGGGCGTGCGCGGGCAGCCCTTGTCGTCCTCTACCGCGCAGGCGCTGTAGGCGGCGTTGTGCAGCAGGACCTTGCCGTCCTCGATCCGTTCGCCCTTGATCGCGGCAAGGCGTCCGCCTTCGCGCAGGGCGAGCAGCATGTTTTCCATCGCCCCGACGCGCAGCTCATCGCTCAGTTCAAGGCGGTCCGTGAACAGCTGGTTGCCGTCGGCGTCGACAAAGCGGATGTTGCCCTGGGCGATGATCTGCCCGGACTTGCGGTCCCAGGTCAGCTGGTCGGCGCGGACCGACTGGCCATTGCGGCGCAGCACGACTTTGCCGAACACGGCCACGGTGTCCGTATTGTCGTCGTAACTGGCGCCGTCCGCCTCAAACTGGACCTGGTCCTGCTTTGCGTCTGACGCTTGCTGAGCCTTGGCAACCGGGGTTCCGCTTTGCTCCTGCGCCTGAGCCGCCAGCGGGCAGGCAAGGGCGGCGAGGGCAAGCGCAGCGGCCCCGGTCCGCGCCGAATTGAGGCATAGGGATAGTTGCGGCAATTCGGGTCGCGCGGGCAGGAGCATGGCTTGCCTATCGCACCGCCCGCGCCTAACTGCAATCCACGCAAACAATCTGCGGCCACGCTTTGCCGCAGCACCGGGCTTTTCCCTTGGGAGCAACCATGAAGATTGAATTCGTTTCCGGACCCCTCGTGCCCACGACCAGCCCGATCGCCTACGTGATCGACCAGGACGCGCTGCCGACCAGCCTTGAAGCTGTCGTGACCGAAGGGGCCAAGGC
>CAZNBX010000093.1:0-6572 GCA_964571305.1 uncultured Novosphingobium sp. | reverse complement strand
CGCAAGCATCCGCAGCAGGAATTCCTCCAGGTCGACACGACCAACATCCTGTTCATCTGCGGCGGCGCTTTCGCCGGGCTGGAACGCATTATTGCCGACCGCCTGCAAAAGCGTTCGATCGGTTTCGGCGCCAACGTTGCCGATCCTGATAAGCGCCGGGTGGGCGAGCTGCTGCAGAAGGCCGAACCGGAAGATCTGCTGAAGTTCGGCCTGATTCCGGAATTTGTTGGCCGTCTGCCGGTCATCGCGACGCTGGAAGACCTCGACGTCGAAGCCCTGGTGAAGATCCTGCGCGAGCCCAAGAACGCGCTGGTCAAGCAGTACGCCAAGCTGTTCGAGCTGGAAGACGTCACGCTGACCTTCACCGACGAGGCGCTTGAAGCCATCGCCAAGAAGGCCATTGAGCGCAAGACCGGCGCGCGCGGCCTGCGCTCGATCGTCGAAGGGCTGCTGCTCGATACGATGTTCGACATCCCGACCGAGCAGGGCATCGCCGAAGTCGTGGTCGACAAGGAAGTGGTCGAGGGCCGCAAGGAGCCGGTCCGCGTCCTCAAGGGCAAGGAAGAGGCGGCCTGAAGTCCCTCACTGACCGTCAGCCCAGTGCCTGAATATTGAAACGGCGCTCCTCACTGGGAGCGCCGTTTTCATTTGGCCTGCTTAGTTCGCCTGGCGGAACACGACTTCGCCGCCGCGCGAAACCGTCATTTCCTTCTGGACGGTCTTCTGCAGCATCCAGACGCCGCCGCGCTGGACCCAGGTGTCATTGGCGTTGACCGCAATATCCAGCGCCATTTCCCGGCCGTTCTGGTCGGGGCGCTTGATCTGCACGGTCATCTGGCTTTCGACCGCGGCGGAATCGCCGGCCAGCTTCACCGAAAGAACCTTGGTCTGTGGCTTGATGTCCTGCCCGCCAGGCATCTGGCCCATGCGCTCAAGTGCTTCGGCGCGGTTGTGGGTTTCACCGCGAATATCGGTCGATTCAAATTCCGGCGCCAGGATCGTGCCCAGCTTGGCGCTGTCCTTGCCCAGCATGGCGGCCGTCAGTTCGGCATAGCGGCTTTCAAAGCCGGCATTGGCATCCTGGGCGTGGGCAACGCTTGCCGCCGCGACGATCATTGCTCCGCCGGCGATCCAGCCTTGCATGCTTGAAAACTTCATTTCCTTTTACTCCCTCCGGCGCAGTTGCTGCGTCTTGCCGTGTGTTTAGGTTTTCCGTGTGAGCGCTGGGTGAACGGTTCGACGGACGTGCCAGCGCGACCTGCAAACCGCACGGGGCTTAATGATGCAGGTGGCAGTCGTCCGCGCTTTGCTCGACCTGGATGGTCGTGTGATGAATGCCGAAGTGGTCTTCCAGTTCATGTGCTATTTCGCGGAGCATCGCGTCTCCCGGGTGGCCGCCGGGCATGACCAGATGGGCGGTCAGTGCGCTTTCCGTCGTGCTCATGCTCCAGATATGCAGGTCATGGACCAGCGTAACGCCGGGGAGGCTCGCCAGATATTCCCGAACGCCGCTTTCGTCGACGTGGCGTGGAACCCCGAGGAGGCCCATTTTCAGCGAATCCTTGAGCAGTCCCCAGCTCGCCCAGGCCAGGCCGAGGGTGATAAGCAGGCTGGTCACCGGATCGATCCAGTTGAGGCCTGTCAGCATGATCGCAAGCCCGGCGAGCACAACACTTGCTGAAACGACTGCGTCCGCGATCAGATGCATGAAAGCCGCGCGCAGATTTAGGTCGCTGCGACTGCCACGAGCAAACAGCAGCGCGGAAAGCAGGTTTACCGCGATTCCGATTCCGGCCACGATCATTACCTGCGCGCCGTTGACTGTCGTCGGATCCCACAGGCGCTGGAGGGATTCCAGCAGCACGGCTCCCAGCGCGACCCACAGCAGCGCGGCATTGGCTATTGCCGCTAGGATCGACGAGCTCTTGAGGCCATAGGTAAAGCCGGGTCCTGGCGGACGCGCGGCTAGAATGCTCGCGCCCCAGGCCAGCAGCAGGGCCAGCACGTCACCCAGATTGTGCCCGGCGTCGGCCAGCAATGCGGTCGAACCACTGACAAACCCGGCGGTGACCTCTGCAACGACGAACAGGGCGTTAAGCCCGATTGCCAAGGCAAAGGCAGCTCCGTGGCCTTTGCCGCCGTGACCATGGTGATGGCCATGCTGGTGCCCGTGTTGGTCGTGAAAGTGGTGATGCGCGCCGCTCATTTGTCCTCCCCGGGTGGGCGTTGCACAAATGCCGCAGTGCAGCAAGAATCGTTTGCGGTGATTTTCACGGCGTTTGCATATTCATGCGCCGAACGGGCGTTGCGCGAACGAAAATTTCACCCTGCACTATCGCTTTGATTGCATATTTCTGAGGCCGTTTCCTATAGGCGAGATGGCGGAAGATAGTCTCGAAACTGTCACATCGCTGTGTTTTTCGTGTCCCCGCGCTCCTCTATGAGCGCTGCCAGATGCCGGAGCCGCGCGATTCGCGGGCGCTGGCATTTGTCATTGCAGTTTTCCAGCCTGACCGGTCAGGCGACAACGGGGATAGTCAAATGCAGTTGAAATTCTTCCTTGCTGCCAGCGCGGCCAGCGTTTCGCTTGCTTGCGGTCTTGCCGCCCCTGCCTATGCGCAGGAAACTTCGTCGGCTATCCGCGGCGTCGTCGAAGGCCCTAACGGACCGATCGCCGGCGCGACCGTCGTCGTTGTTCACGAACCGTCGGGTACGACCCTCAGCACAACCACCAACAACGACGGCAGCTTTGCCGCCAACGGCCTGCGCGTCGGCGGCCCGTTCACCGTCACCATCGATGCCGCCGGTTTTGAAACCAGCCAGGTCAACGAAGTTTACCTTCAGGCCGGCCTGCCCCAGCGTCTCCCGATCAAGCTTGAAGCTGCCCGCGAAATCGTCGTGACCGGCGCTTCGATCCAACCGAAGATCGCACTTTCCGATGGTCCGACCACTGCCCTGGGCCGTGCGGAAATCGAATCGGCCGCTTCGATCAACCGTGACATCCGCGACCTCGCTCGCCGCGATCCGCTGGCGACGATCGATCTGACCAACAGCCGCACCATCGAAATCGCTGGCAACAACGGCCGTCTGAACCGCTTCTCGGTCGACGGCATGCAGATGTCGGATGACTTCGGCCTCAACAACGGTGGTCTCCCGACCAGCCGTGGCCCGGTTCCGTTCGACGCGATCGAACAGTTCTCGGTCAAGGTCGCTCCCTATGACATCGCCGAAGGCGACATGCAGGGCGGCGCGATCAACGTCGTGCTGCGTTCGGGTTCGAACAAGCTGCATGGTGGTGCGTTCTTCGCTTACACCGACGATGGCCTGACCGGCAGCAAGAGCCGCGACAAGACCACCACCCTGAACTTCGATTCGAAGCAGTACGGTGGCTGGGCTTCGGGTCCGCTGATCAAGGACAAGCTGTTCCTCATGGTGGCTTACGAGCGCACCAAGGAAGGCCAGCCGCTGGAAGCCGGCGTCGGCGCAGGCTTTGCCAACCAGGTCCCCTTGATCACCCAGGGCATGATCGACCAGGTCACCTCGGTCGCCAAGAGCCGCTATGGCTATGACACCCAGGGCCTGATCTCGACCACCCAGGAAGAAGACGAGAAGATCGTCGCCAAGCTGGACTGGAACATCAGCGACCAACATCGCGCGGCCGTCACCTACATCCGCAACGTCGGCACCAACCAGTTCCAGCAGAACACCTTCCTGACCCCGGTCTATGCCCTCGGCTACCAGTCGAATGGCTATGAACTGAGCGAAGAAGTCAATTCGGGCACCTTCGAACTGAACTCGACCTGGTCGGATGTTGTTTCGACCACGGCTCGCGTTTCCTACCGCGACTACAACCGCGGCCAGAACCCGTTCGGCGGCACCAACTTCCCGCAGATGGCCGTCTGCCTTGACGACCTGATGTCGCCTGCTCCGGCCTCGACCGGCACTGCCACCACTTGCGGTTCGGCACGCCTGTTCTTCGGTCCGGACGTTTCGCGTCACTCGAACAAGCTGAACACCGAAAACCTGTCGATCGACCTGACCGCGCGCGCCGAACTGGGCAACCACTCGCTCCGCATCATGGGCGGTTACACCAACGTTCACGTGTACAACCTGTTCGTGCAGCGTTCGCTGGGTGACTTCTACTTCGACAGCTTTGCCGCCTTCCAGGCCGGCAATGCCGCCCAGCTGGTCTATGCGAACGCTGTTCCGTCGAACAATCCGGACGACGCCGCGGCGCTGTTCAACACCCGCAACTGGACCTTCGGTATCCAGGACGATTTCCAGCTTTCGGACAAGCTTTCGGCTACCCTCGGCTTGCGCTACGACCTGTTCGACAACGGCCCGCTTCCGGCGCTGAACGCGAACTACACCGCCCGTTACGGTTTCAGCAATCGTGAAACCTTCAAGGGCCGTGGCCTGTTCCAGCCGCGCTTTGCGATGAACTGGAACCCGACCGATCGTCTCGCGGTCAAGGCTGGCATCGGCATCTTCGGTGGTGGCACCCCCGACGTGTTCCTGTCGAACGTCTACTCGAACACCGGCCAGCTGACCAACTCGGTCACCCTGACCGCCGCCAACTGCGCCGCTGCAGGTGCCTGTAATGCTCTCACCGGCGTCACGGGTGGGACCATCCCGACCAGCGTGATCAACTACCTGACCACCAACGTCGCTTCGCTTTCCAGCGCTCCGACCGACGGGATCGACCCGAACCTGAAGCTTGCCAACAAGCTGAAGATGACCCTGGGCGTCGACTACGAAGCGGATCTCGGCCCGCTTGGCGACGGCTGGCTCTTCGGCGCTCAGCTGGTGTATGACCGGACCATGCAGGGCTACATGTGGACCGACCTGCGTTCGAGCCAGGCTGGTCTGGGCATCCTTCCGGATGGCCGCCACCGTTACGGTGCGGTTGTCGCCGGCAGCACCAACCGCGACCTGTTCCTCACCAACACGACCGATGGTCGCGGCATCTTCCAGACCTTCCGGTTTGAAAAGGCCTTCGGTGATCTCAAGATCGACGGTAGCTATACCCACTCGAACGTGAAGGACCGTTCGTCGCTGACCTCGTCGACCTCGTCGTCGAACTACGGCAACAACGCGTTCGAAGATCCGAACCTGCCGGCCTATGGTCGTTCGATCTACGAATTTACCCATCAGGTTAAGTTCGGTCTGAACTATCGCCATGCATTCCTTGGCGACAACAAGACCACGCTGGGCATCTTCGGTGAATATCGCAGCGGCCGTCCGTACAGCCTGACCATGCTCGACAACTCGGGTACGCGCGGTGCAGTGTTCGGTACCGTGGGCAACCTTGGCAACATGCTGCTCTACGTGCCGACTGTCGGCGACTCGAAGGTCAGCTTCGACAGCGCTGCCAGCGAAACCAGCTTCAACAATCTGGTGACCTCGCTCGGCCTCGAGAAGTATCGCGGCAAGATCATCTCGAAGGACAGCCAGACCTCGCCAGACTTCTTCAAGATCGACCTGCACTTCGGTCAGGAACTGCCGGTGCCGATGGTTCAGGGCATCAAGCTTGAGCTGTTCGCGGACGTCGAAAACGTCCTGAACATGATCAACAAGGACTGGAGCTCGCTCCGCCAGGTCCAGTTCCCGTACAATGCCGCCCTGGTCCGCGTTGCCTGCCTCAGCACGGCAACTCCGACCGGTACTGCTCCGGCAAGCGGCGTAACGAACACTGCGCCCAACCAGGCTTGCGCCCAGTATCGCTATTCCAGCGTTCAGGCTCCGAACGAAGTGCTGCAGACGCGTCAGTCGCTCTATGGCATCCGCGTTGGCGTGAAGGTCAAGTTCTGATCCGACCGATCAAGCTGAATGGGGAAGGGGCGCTTCGGCGCCCCTTCTTCTTTGCGCGCTGTCGGTGCGCCTAGCGATATACGCAGGCGTCGAGAGCTTCGTTGCGGACTACGCTGCTGCGCGAGGCGATGGTGTTGCCGTGGCGGCGGGTGAAGCCACTGGGTGAGGCCACTTCGCGGCGCTTTGGCGCGGGCAGGGCTGCGGCGATGCGCGCCGCTTCGACCCGGGTCAGCTGCGCCGCACTGTGGTGGAAATAACGCTGGGATCCCGCCTCGACGCCATAGGTGCCGATGCCGGTTTCCGCGACGTTGAGGTAAACTTCCATGATCCGCCGCTTGCCCCAGATGTTCTCGATCAGGAAAGTGAACCACACCTCCAGCCCCTTGCGGGCATAACGGGTCCAGCCCTGGCCCTGCCACAGGAAGACATTTTTGGCGGTTTGCTGGCTGATCGTCGAACCGCCGCGCAGGCGGCTCGACCGGGCGTTGCGTTCGATAGCCTTCTCGATGGCCTCGGCATCGAAGCCCTTGTGGGTGCAGAACTTGGCGTCTTCTCCTGCGATGACGGCCGCGACCATGTCGCGGTCGATGCGGCTGAGGGGCGTCCAGGTCTTCTCGAAACCGTTGGGGTCGAGGATCATGGTCAGCGTGACCGGCACAGGGACCCATTTATAGACAACGGTCAAGCCGATGCTGGCCACCAAAAAGCCGCCTGCTGCCTTGGCGATCCAGCCCGCGAGTCGTCCTGGAAAACTGCGCCCC
>CAZNBX010000092.1:0-6581 GCA_964571305.1 uncultured Novosphingobium sp. | reverse complement strand
GCTGGTCCACGGCCAGCTTCACCCCGAGGCCAAGGATGCGGCGATGGAGCGGTTGCTCGGCACGGTCGAGGGGCAGGTGCTGACCAAGCCCAACTTCATCAGCTACACCACCGGCGCGCGGCGCAAGCAGTGGCATCGCAACTGCGTCGCCATCGGGATGTCGGGCGGGTTCATGGAGCCGCTGGAATCAACCTCGATCCACCTGATCCAGCGCGCCGTGCTGCGGTTGATCCGGATGCTTCCGGGCGGCCCCGTCAGCGAGCGCGACATTGCCGAGTTCAACGACCAGCAGTTGACCGACATGGACCAGATTCGCGACTTCCTGATCCTCCATTACAAGGTGACCGAGCGGCGGGACTCTCCGTTCTGGCGGCACTGCGCCGCGCTGCCGATGCCCGACAGCCTGGCCCAGAAGATCGAACTGTTCCGCGAAACCGGCCGGGTATTCCGCAAGAACGAAGAGCTGTTCGTCGAGAACAGCTGGGTCCAGGTGATGATGGGGCAGGGCATCATGCCGCAAAGCTATCACCCGATCGCGACCAAGCTGCGGGCGGAGGAGCTCGACAAGTTCCTTACCATGCTGCGCGAATCCGTGGCCAAGACCGTCGCAGGCCTGCCGGACCAGCAGACCTATATTGCGCGCTATTGCGCAGCGCAGGATGCGGAGGCAGCATGAAGCGCGCCCTGTTCGCAGCGCTGGCGCTGCTCGCAACGCCAGCGGCAGCAGCCGAGAATTCCGGCTGGACCCTGGTCTGGTCCGACGAGTTCGACGCCAAGGGGATCGACCGTTCGAAGTGGGGCTTTGACGTCGATTGCTGGGGCGGGGGCAACGAAGAGCACCAGTGCTATACCAAAAGCGCCCGCAATGCCGGGATCGAGGACGGCAAGCTGGTGATCACTGCCCGTTACGAGCGGGTTACCGGTCCGGCACTGCCAGAGCATCTGCGTCGCACTTCAGCCACGCCTGAGGCTGAGGCGACGCGTGATATCAGTTCCGCGCGCCTGTCCACCAAGGGCAAGGCGTCGTGGCGCTATGGCAAGGTCGAGGTGCGGGCGAAGTTGCCGCAGGGGCAGGGAACCTGGCCGGCGATCTGGATGCTGCCCGAGAAGGATCGCTATGGCAGTTGGGCTGCTTCGGGCGAGATCGACATTCTCGAGGCGGTCAACCTTGGCGTCCCTTGTGCGAAGTGTCCGGGTGGACGCGAGAACACGATCCTCGGGACGCTGCACTTCGGCGGAAAATGGCCGAACAATCAGCACAAGGGCGAGGAAGTGGCGATGCCCGCGGTGCTCGACGATGGCTTTCACACCTATGCTATCGAATGGCAGCCGGACCGGATTGCCTGGCTCTTCGATGGCAAGGTCTATGCCGTGCGCACGGCCGACGAATGGTCAACGACAGGGTCCAAGACCAGGGGCGCGCCATTCGATCAGCCGTTCCACCTGATCCTCAACCTGGCGATTGGCGGGAAGCTTGCAGAAACACGCGGGCTTGGCGGCGTGCGTCTGGATGGCTATCCCAAGCGCATGGAGATCGATTGGGTGCGCGTCTGGCAGCAGTCGGAGGCGAAGGAGATCTCCGCCGGGAACAGCCCGGAGCAAGGGGGAAAGTAATTCATGGCGAGGCGTCGCCAGGCTGTGACGATCAAGCATGTGGCTGCCGATGCCGGCGTGTCGCTGCAGACTGTCAGCCGGGTCATCAACAACGAACCGAATGTCCGTCCGGAAATGAAGGAGCGGGTCCAGGCGTCGATCGACAAGCTGGGCTATGTTCCCTCAATTGCGGCCCAGCGGATGAGCGGATCGCGGTCCTACCTGATCCTCGCGATCAACGATCGTGACCGGACCATTGCCGACTGGCAGGCCCGGCAGGGAACCGACTGGGTCGACCAGATGCTGCTGGGCGGCATGCTCAAATGTGCCGAGCATGGCTACCGGATGATCTTCGAATTGGTCGATACTCATTCCGACCATGTCGAGCGCGAGTTGCTGGGGGCGATTGCCGCGCTCCAGCCCGATGGCATCATCCTGACCCCGCCCCATTCGGACAATCCGCAAATCGTCAATTTCCTGGCCGACCAGCAGATCCCGTTCGCGCGGATCGGTTCGGTGCAGAGCGCGGCGGGCATTCCGGTCTCGATGGATGACGAAGGTTCGGCACGGCAGGCGACCGAATACTTGCTTGAACGCGGGCATCGCCGGATTGGCTTCATTTCCGGCTCGAGCGATTATGCCCTGAGCGGCTGGCGCGTCGATGTCTGGCGGCGGGCGATGGAAGCGGCGAGTGCGGCGACCGACGGTCTGCTGGCCGCCGGTGATTTCAGCTATGCCTCGGGCGAGGTTGCCGCGCGGCAGTTGCTGGGCCGCGAAGATCGCCCGACCGCGATCATTGCCAGCAATGACCAGATGGCGCTTGCCACCCTTGAAGTGGCCCGGATGCTGGGCATCGCCGTTCCGCAACAGCTTTCGCTGATAAGCTTCGACAATACCCCACTGGTGCACTTTACCCAACCGCCACTGACTGCGGTCGACCAACCGATTGCCGCGACGACATCGAAGGCGGTCGAACTGCTGATCTCCGCGCAGAAGGGGGATGCCGCGCCCAAGGAACTGACCATCGTTCAAGCCAGCATCTTCGAGCGCGAATCGGTGGCTGCTCCGAGTGCCTGATCCGCGTTCACCGCTGGATCGGTTCATCCTGCTCTATGCCCTTGCCTGGGCTGGTGGGACGATTGGCTATGTTCCCTTGCTCAGCATCCTGTTGCCGGTGCAGGTCGCCGGGTTGGCGGGCAAGGCCGCTGGGGTCGACTGGCTCGCCTATATTGCGCTGGTCGGAGCGATTGCCGCCAGTCTCGCGGGAATCCTGTTCGGCTACCTGAGCGACGTCACCCGCAACCGACGCGGCTGGATCGTCGCTGGCCTAGTGCTATCCTGCGCCATGCTGCCGGTGATCGGACGGATGGACAGCCTGCTCACCCTGGTAGGGCGCATCGTTGTCTGGCAGTTGGGACTGAACATGATGCTGGGTCCGCTCGCCGCCTGGGCGGGGGACGTCGTCCCTGATGACCACAAGGGCATGCTTGGCGGGCTGATGGCCTTTGCGCCCGGTCTTGGTGCGCTCTCCGGGGCCTTGGTTACCATTCCTGGCTTGGCCGATGGACCGGTCAGGCTGGCCTTGGTGGCGGCACTGGTGGCGGTCTGTGTAGTGCCGATTTTGCTCCACGGCGCCCCTGTCGCTGCCCTGAAGTCAGAACCCGATCAGGCACCTGCAGACGACCAGCAACCAAGCAGTCCGGCGATGCGGATGTGGCTCGCCCGCCTGTTCGTACAAGTCGCCGAGGCCACGTTGTTCGCCTACCTGTTCTTCTGGCTGATCAGCCTCGATCCCTCGGTCAGCGATAACCAGACCGCGCGGCTGTTCAGTCTGATCATGTTGGTTTCGGCGCCCCTTGCCTTGCTGGTGGGCCGGTGGTCCGACCGGAGCGGGCACCCGATAGCGCCGCTACAGGCTTGTGCGCTGGTTTCCGCGCTGGGGCTGGTCGGCATGGCTCTGGCACCTGAAAAGACCGCGGCCATGCTGGCCTATGGCCTGTTCGGACTTTCGAGTGCAGTATTCCTGGCCCTGCATTCGGCCCAGACGCTCCGGATCCTGCCGCGCCCTGACCGGCGCGGGCGCGACCTCGGCTTGTTCAACCTGGCCAATACGGTCCCTTCGCTGGTCATGCCCTGGCTGACCATGGCGCTGGTTCCGTGGGCCGGCTTTCCCGCCCTGTTCGGCCTGCTTGCGATCCTTTCCGCAACTGCGGGCCTGTTGCTGCGCCACATCACGCCGGCCGACTAACCTGGGCGCTTGACTTTACCACCTTGGCTGTGCGAATGAGAACGTTCACAACAAGAACGATCCGGGACAGACATGCCGTTGAGGAAATCGATTTCCATTGCTGCGATAGCACTGGTCAGCTTCGCAGGTGCCTCGCTCAGCGCGGAGGTTCCCGCCGCGCCCGGTCAAGCCCATCCCGCGCTGTGGCCACAGGCGAAGAGCCCGGCGGCAATCACCGATCTTGCGACCGAGAACTCGATTTCGGCGCTGCTCGCGCGCATGACCGTGGAGCAGAAGGTTGGCAAGGTCATTCAGGGCGATATCAGCGCGATCACGCCGGCTGATCTTGCCAAGTATCCGCTGGGTTCGATCCTCGCGGGCGGCAACTCCGGCCCCTATGGTAATGAGCGGGCCGATGCCGCGACCTGGCAGAAGCTGGTTGGCGAATTCCGCGAAGCATCGAAAAGCAACGGCGCGGGCATTCCGATCCTGTTCGGGGTCGATGCCGTCCATGGACATTCCAACCTCCCAAGTGCGACGATCTTTCCACACAACATTGGCTTGGGTGCAGCGCGTGACCCCAAGCTGATCCGGCGGATCGGGGCCGCCACTGCGGCAGAAATCGCCGGTAGCGGCATCGAATGGACCTTTGCCCCGACGCTGGCGGTTCCGCAGGACCTGCGATGGGGGCGTAGCTACGAAGGATATGCGGCCGATCCGGGCCTGGTCGCAGCCTATGGCAAGGCGATGACGCTGGGGCTGCAAGGCAAGCTCAAGGCGGGCAAGCCGCTGGGCGCGCTGCAAGTCGCCGCAACGGCCAAGCATTACCTGGCCGATGGCGGCACCTTCGAAGGCCGCGACCAGGGCGATGCGCGGATTTCCGAAAGCGAACTGATTTCTCGCCATGCACAGGGCTATCCCGCCGCAATCGATGCCGGTGCGCTGACCGTGATGGCCAGCTTCTCCAGCTGGAACGGGGTCAAGCACCACGGCAATGCCAGCCTGCTGACCGATGTTCTCAAGCATCGGATGGGTTTCCAGGGCCTGGTTGTCGGCGACTGGAATGGCCATGGGCAGGTCTCTGGCTGCACGGTCACGCATTGCCCGACAGCGCTCAACGCGGGGCTGGACTTGTACATGGCCTCGGATAGCTGGCGCGGCCTGTTCGATGCGACCGTAGCGGACGTGATGGCTGGGCGGATCAGCCAGGTGCAGCTTGACGAGGCGGTACGCCGTATCCTGCGCGTCAAGTTCAAGCTCGGGCTGATGGGCCCTAACCAAGTGGTACGCGGCAATCCGGCGCTGGTCGGTGCCGCCGATCATCTGGCCTTGGCGCGGGAAGCCGTGGCGAAGTCGCTCGTCCTGTTGAAGAACGATGGCAAGGTCCTCCCGGTTCGTCCCGGCGCGCGCGTTGTGATCGCCGGACCCGGGGCCAACGACATGGCCATGCAGGCGGGCGGCTGGACGATTTCCTGGCAGGGTACGGACACGACTGCGGCCGACTTCCCCAACGGCCAGACTATCGGAAACGCCATCGCCGCAGCGGTCAAGGCCACGGGCGGGGAGGCGGAGGTCGCTCCAGGCGGCGAGGGCTCGCTGCGCCCGGACGTTGCCATCGTCGTCACTGGCGAGCCGCCCTATGCCGAGTTCCAGGGCGACGTGCCGCACTTGGCGTTCAAGTCGCGCCATGGCGAGGAAGAACTGATCGCCAAGTTCCGCGCCCAAGGCGCTAAGGTCGTGGTGGTGTTCCTGTCGGGACGTCCGCTGTTTGCCAGCAAGCTGATCAATCAGGCGGACGCTTTCGTTGCAGCCTGGCTGCCCGGTACACAGGGCAACGGGGTGGCCGACGTGCTCGTCGCGGGCCGCAACGGCAAGGCCGCGCGTGATTTCACGGGACGCCTGCCCTTTGCATGGCCAGACGATGCGCGTTCGCCTGTAACAGCGCCGCTGTTTCGTGCCGGGTATGGCCTGAGTTATCGCAAGGCGCACAAACTTGGCCCGGTCAATGAAGACCCGCGGATCGATCTGGCGGCCTTCGACAATGTGACAACCTTTGTCCGGCGCGGGATCGTTCCGGCTCCATGGTACCTGGCCAATGATGGGATTGTCGGCGTTCGTGCGGTTGATCTTTCGGCGCAGGAAGACGCGCGCCAGTTCAGCTGGTCTGGGCCGGGCAAGATCTCGATCGAGGGACCGGCGATCGATCTCTCCGCTCAGGCCAAAGACGGCGCGGTATTGGCGCTTGATTGGCGGATCGATGGACGCGGTGACGCGCCAGTGCGGCTGACGCTTGGCGGTGCCGCGCTCGACATTACCAGCCTGATCGGTGCGGCTGCAGCGGGCAAGGTGATCGAGACCCGCATCCCGCTGCACTGCTTCGGCGATGCGGGTGCGAACCTGGCGGCAGTGGGCGGACCGTTGCGGATCGATGCGATGGCCGGATTCGGCATCACGCTTCGCAGCGTGAGGATCGACCGGGGCACACCGATCGATACTTGCCCGACTGCGGGCTAACGGAATCAGGCACGAAGGGAGAGGATCGCCATGGCGATAACCAATGACGCGGCACCCGCTTCGGCGCAGGCTGACTACATCGATGCACCGCAATTGCAGCTCTTCGTGATGGGCCTGTTCTTCATCTTTGGCGGCATTACGTCGCTCAATGACGTGATCATTCCCAAGCTGAAGGAGCTGTTCACGCTCAATTACACCCAGGCGATGCTGGTGCAGTTCTGCTTCTTCACCGCCTATCTGGTGATCG
>CAZNBX010000091.1:0-6587 GCA_964571305.1 uncultured Novosphingobium sp. | reverse complement strand
GGATAGTCGAACACGTCGAGATAGCGGGAGTTCCACGCCACCAGGTTCATGTCGGTATCGACCACGCTGATCCCGGCATCGACGTTTTCAAAGGTAGCCGCCAGCAATTGCCGCGAAAAGCGCAGGCTCTGCCCGCCCTCATCGAGCAGGCGGGTAACGTCTGCCAGGTTCATCGTTCCGCCCGCCAGGGCCGAGGTGACCAGCGCGCGGGCTGAAGAGGCCCCGACCACGCTGGCAATCAGGTCACGCGCCTTCTTGGCCGAGCGACGGTCGATCGGGACGCCCTTGCGCGTACCGGGAAAGGCCTGATCGACTTTCTCCCGTCCGACAAAGCTGGCGGTCAGTTCGACCAGTTCACCGAGGTCGGCGAGCTGGCGCTGACCCCGCAGGAAGCGCGGCAAACCCGGCGAGCCCAGTCCCCGTGCGGCAAGTGCGGCATAGACGAGCAGATTCGCACCAAGACTCCATAGAACGCCGTGGACGATCGGGCTGGCCTTGCCGATGCCGAACAGGCGCAGCGGATCAACCAGCGTTCCAGTCAGCGCCGCAGTGACCAAATCCGGCAGGATCGGCGGCAGAGCCAAGGTATAAAACCATAAGACCAGGCCAGTCGCCAGACTGGCGCGTGCGGCACGGGAATCCCGCTTGCCGCCATAGGTTGCCATGATCAGGTGCGGGGTGAACTGAGCCATCGCGGCAAAAGCAATCAAGCCGATCGAAGCGAGCGAACGGGTTGGCGAAATCAGCAGTGCCCAGGCCAGGGCCAACAGCATGATGGCAAGGATTGCGCCGCGCCGGACCTGCAGCATGCGGCGCCCGATTTCTCCCTCGCCCGCCGAAGCGCTGCGCATGACGCTGGGGAAAGCGAGATCGTTGGACACCATCGTGGCCAGGGCCGTGGTATCCACGATCGCCATCGACGCGGCCGCGCTGACACCCCCGATCAGGGCCGCTGCCAGGACCAGGCCGCTGCCCTGGATCATCGGCAGGTCGAGCACGTAATAGTCCGCTGACAGCGCCGGATTGATCATCGTAATGCCCGCCAAGGCAATCGGCAGGATCAGCAGCGCCATGACCGCCAGGTAAGCCGAAAGGCCAAAGCGCGCCCGGACCAGGTCATTCGGGCTCTGCGCCTCCGCCAGTCCCATGTAGAACTGGCGCGGAAGGGCAATGATCGCCGTGGCGGAGATCATGGCAATGACAGCAACGTCAAGCGACAGGTCGCGCGGTTCGAACCGCTTCATCAGCGCCGCCATGCCCCGCTCCAACTGCGCCGTGCCAAGCGCATTGTAGATGGTCAGCCCGGCAAGCAGCGCAACAACCGCCAAGGCGCCGATCTTGATCAGCGATTCCAGGCCGATCGCATAGACTAGGCCTTCGCTGCGCCCGGCAAGTTCATAGCGGCGCGCCCCGAATGCGACGGCGAAAATTGCAAGGAGAATGGCCGAAACAACCATGACCGTGGCCTCGACCGGCTGCCCGGAAACAATCGCCATGGCATTGCCGATGGAGCGCAATTGCAACGCGACGTAGGGTATCGAACCGAGCAGGGCGATGATCGTCACCAGCCGCGCGACCACGACGTCATTGCCAAAGCGAGCGGCGATGAAGTCGGAGACGGTGCTGGCCTGTTCGCGGGCGACAGCTTCGGAGAGTCGAACCAGGAAGCGCGGCGCAGCGAGCAGCAGAGCAATCGGGGCGAGGTAGATCGGCAGGTAGGACCAGCCATCCCGCGCCGCGCTGCCCACTGCACCATAAAAGGTCCAGCTTGAGCAATAGACCCCCAAGGCCAGCGTATAAGTTGCATGGCGCAGGCGCGGACTACCGCGCAAACGCTCGGTCCGGCGCTCGACATAGGTCGCCAGCGCGAACAGCGCCGCGATCAATGCCAGGGCCAGGAAAACTGCCGCCCGCAGGCTCACGCTTGATTCGTCCCCTCTTAGCCCCCTGCTCCCGGAGACTAACCGCCCTTAGACTAAAGGCTTGGAGGAATTCGCAAAAGCTGAAACTTCAATCGGATTACAACCACTTGAGCTTAACCGTTCACAACGGTTCCACCGTTGGGATGCAGGACCTGTCCCGACATGAAGCTGGAATCGGCGCAGGCGAGGAACAGGAAGCTGGGCGCCACCTCGTTCGGTTCGCCCGGGCGCTTCATCGGAGTGGATTCGCCGAACTTGCGGACCTTGTCCGCATCGGCTCCTCCGCGTGGATTTAGCGGGGTCCAGATCGGTCCCGGGGCCACCGCATTGACGCGAATGCCGCGCCCGACCAGGCTTTCGCTGAGCGAGCGGGTGAAGGCCGTGATCGCGCCCTTGGTCGCGCTGTAGTCGAGCAACTCCGCCGAGCCCTTGTACATCGTCACGCTGGTGCAGTTGACGATGGCCGAGCCTTGCTTGAGGTGCGGCAGCGCTGCCTGGACTAGGTAGAACATGGCGTAGATGTTGGTGCGGAAGGTCCGCTCAAGCTGCTCGTGCGAGATATCGGTGATGTCCTTCGCGGGATGCTGTTCGCCAGCATTGTTAACCAGCACGTCCAGACCGCCGAGTTCCGCGACGCAGGTTGCAACCGCCTCGGCGCAAAAATCCGGATCACCCACGTCGCCTGCCAAAACCAGGGCCTTGCGCCCCTCCGCCTCGACAATCCGCCGGGTTTCCTGCGCGTCTTCGTGATTGCCCAGGTAGACGATTGCCACGTCCGCGCCTTCGCGGGCGTAGAGCGCGGCGACCGCTCGCCCGATCCCGCTATCCGCGCCCGTGATCAGCGCGACTTTGCCATCCAGTCGGCCCGCCCCGGGATAGACCGGTTGCCATTGCGGCTGGCGTTTGAGCTCAGCTTCCGAATCCGGATTGCCGTTTCGCTCGCTCGCGTCATCTTCCGCCGCTGCGCAGGAGGCCTCCTTGGCCGCATCACTGACCGCGGCGTCAGCTTGCTTGTCCCGCTTTTCCGGGCCGGTTTCGCCGACCTTGCCTTGCTTATCGATGTCGCGGTCCATGCTTGCTCCTTCAGATCGGTGGAAGGTCCTGTTCGGCGAAGCCCCACCCCTTGAGCGCCGCGCCTGCCCCGCGTTCGATCAGTTCCTCTACATCGGCGATGGTCCAGACATTGGCCTTTTCGATATCGGCCAGTTCATCCCACGTAACTGGCACCGCAACCGGCCCGCGTTCCCGCGCGCGGGCTGAATAGGGCATGATCGCGGTGCTGCCGCGCTGGTTGCGCAGGTAATCGATGAAGATGCGGCCCTTGCGCTTGGCCTTGCTCATATTGGCGACGAAGCGCTCCGGCTCGGCCTGGCCCATGGCCTCGGCGAGGCGGCGGGAGAAGTCCTTGTGCGTGTCCCAGTCGTGGCCTGGGCGCAGCGGAACGACGATATGCACGCCCTTCCCGCCGGAAAGCATGGCAAAGCTGACCAGGCCCATATCGGACAGATGCCCGCGCAGATCGAGCGCCGCCTTGCGCACCTGGGCAAAGTCCAGCGCCTCATCTGGGTCGAGGTCAAATACCATGCGGTCGGGCTGCTCCAGCGTTTCAACATGGCTGCCCCAGCCGTGGAACTCGATCGTCCCCATCTGCACGCAGGCGAGAATGCCGTCAGCGCTGTCGACATAGAGATAGTCCTCATGCCCGCCGTCCTTTTCGCGGATCGGGACGTGGTGGACGTGTTCTCCGAACGAACCAGAATCGTGCTTCTGGAAAAAGCACTTCTTTGCCCGACCCTGCGGACAGCGCACGAGGCTGAGCGGGCGCCGCGCCAGATGCGGCAGGATCAACGGGGCCAGTTGGAGATAGTAGTCCGCCAAGTCGCCCTTGGTCGCCTTGCTTTCCGGAAACAGCACGCGGTCGCGGTTGCTGATCTTGATCGCGCTTTCCGGGCGCGGCGCCGGTGCCTGGCGTTCTGGCTTCACTTCCCGCGCGGGCTTGTCGGACCTGAGGCCGATGAAACTGGCGTGGCGGACCGAGCCACTGGCGGTGAATTCGGCAAAGGCGATCTCGGCCACCAATTCGGGTTTCAGCCAATGTACCCGCCGAGCTGCGGCCCGGTCGATTTCCAAAGCTGGCTTGTCTTGTTCCAACTTGGCGAAACGCTGCGCCAAATCATCCATGATTTCCGCGTCGAACCCGGTGCCGACATTGCCCTTGTGGACCAGCTTGCCCTGCTCCCACTGCGCGAGGATCAGCGAGGCAAAGGGCCGCCCCCGCGCGGTCGAGGGGGTCCAGCCCGCGATGACGAATTCCTGGCGCAGGGTGCATTTGACCTTCACCCAGTTGCGTGCCCGTCCGCCGCGGTAAGCTGCATCAATCCGCTTCGCGATGGTCCCCTCCTGCCGCGCTTCGCACATTGCCTGGTAGAGCTTTTCCCCCGCACCGATCACGTGGTCGGCAAAGTTGATCGGTGGCTGCGCATGGCCAAGCAGCGCCGCGAGCTTTTCCTTGCGCTCCAGGTTGCCCAGCTTGTCCAGCTTTCGCCCTTCCAGCTCGAGCAGGTCGAAGGCGAAATACTGCAGCGGCGTATCTTCGCGCTGCGCCCCGTGACCGCGCTTGAGCACCGCCTGAAGCGACGAGAAATCGGGATTGCCCTTGGCGTCAAAGGCGACCACTTCCCCATCGATCAGGCACGATGGCAGGTCAAGCGCCGCCACGGCGCGGACGAGTGGAGCGAACTTCTCGGTCCAGTCCAGCCCGGCCCGGGTATAGACCCGCACTTCGCTTCCTTCGGCGGCGATCAGCGCACGATAGCCATCGAACTTGATCTCGTGCATCCAGTCGTTGCCGACCGGCACCGCATCGACCAGCGTGGCCAGCTGGACCGGACGGAATTCGGGCAGCCTGAATTTCTTGCGCACCTTCGTGACCTTGCGATTGTGCGCGGCGGCCTTTTTCATCTTGCTGGCAAAGCTCTTGTCGCTGGTCCCGGCGAGCGACTGCGCCGCATCCTTGTCGCCCGCGATCTCCAACATAGTCCGGCCCGTAAGAACGCTGGTCAGCCAGCGCCCGACCAGCTCGTCGGAGCCGCCGGCATGGACATCGTCGATCTTGCGCAGCAGCCAGTTCTCCCGCTTTTCGCCAGGCCGGGGGCGCAGCCGGATCAGCAGCCATTCCCCCTTCATCCGCTCACCGTGGAGCGTGAAATGCAGGTGCCCTTTCTCCAGGTCCTTGGCACTCTTGCCCGGAACCGGTTCCCAGGTGCCGCGATCCCACAGCATCACGGTGCCGCCGCCATATTCTCCTTTGGGGATTATGCCCTCGAAATCAGCATAGGCCATCGGATGATCTTCGGTGCGGACGGCCAGGCGCTTGTCATCGGGGCTCGCGCTTGGCCCCTTGGTCACGGCCCAGCTTTTCAGCACTCCGTCCACCTCAAGGCGGAAGTCGTAGTGAAGCCGGGTTGCGTCATGTTTTTGCACGATGAAGCGGTTGCCGCCTTTTGCCGCCACCTTGCCCGCCGGTTCGGGCGTTGCCTTGAAATCGCGCTTGGCGTTGTATTGGCGCAGGAGATCGTCGCGGGCGGCCATCAGGCGCGTTTCCTGCCGCTGGATTTGGATGGCGTGCGCGGTTTGCTCTTACCGGAAGCGGGCTTTTCATCGACCGAGGCTTTCAACGCCGCCATCAGGTCGATCACGTTGGACCCGCGTGCCGCTGCAGCCGGTTCCTCGACATCTTCCAGCACGCGCCGTCCCTTGGACTTGGCCTTCTTGTCGATCACCCGCTTGAGCGCGTCGATATAGTGGTTGCGGAAGTCGGCCGCGTTGAATTCGCCGCTGCGCTTCTCGATCAGCGCCTCGGCCAGCTCGAGCAGTTCGGTATCGGGCTTACCGGCGTCGAGCCCGCGGAAGAAACCGGCTGCTGCGTTCACTTCGTCCGCATAGCGCAGGATTTCGAGGATCATCCCCTTGCCGCAGGCGCGCAGGGCGACGAGCTGCTCCTGGCCCCGCACCGACAGCTGGCCCACGCCGGTCATCCGGCTGCGCTTCAAGGCTTCGCGCAAGACCACATAGGCCTCCTCGGCAAGCTCATCCGCAGGGACTACGTAATAGGGCTTGCTGTAGTAGAGGATGTCAATCGCGTCGTTCTTTACGAACAGCACCAGTTCCAGCGTACGCTTGCTCTCCAGCCGCACCGCCTCGATCTCGTCCTCGTCCAGCAGGACATAATTGCCCTTCGACAGTTCGTATCCTTTGACGATGTCGTCATGGTCGATCGCGCCAATCCCCGGCACGATCTTTTCATAGCGGACCGGGCGGCCGCTCGGCTCGTGAATCTGGCGGAAGGATATCGCCGCCCCGGACCGGGTCGCCGGATAGATTTCCACCGGGATCGAAACCAGTGCGAGCCTGATCTGACCTTGCCAATAAGCACGCGCGGGCATGGCGTTCTCCTTCACCAGGGAAAACGCCCCATTGGTGCGAGCGTTCCAGCACACAGAAGGTCAGGGCATCGCGCGATAAAACCGGTCCGCCGTGCGAAGCGCTGCCAAGTGGAACGCTCGGCTGCAGCCATTGTTGAAAGCCTATCTGCAACCCAAGGAAAGGATCAGATCATGGCCAAGAACAATGGCAACATGCATTCCGGCCAACAGCGCCAGCAGA
>CAZNBX010000090.1:819-6613 GCA_964571305.1 uncultured Novosphingobium sp. | reverse complement strand
CGCCAAGGTGCTGGACGGCCGCTTCCCCGAGCGCGTGCTGGAAAAGGCTGTTGAGCGCATGATCCCCCGTGGTCCGCTTGGCCGCGCCCAGATGCGCGCCCTTCACCTCTACGCCGGTGCCGAGCCTCCGCATGCTGGCACCCAGCCCGTCGCACTCGACGTCGCTGCCATGAACCGCAAGAACAAGGTGGGTGCCTGATGTCTGACACCACGCTCAACGATCTGGCCGATCTCGGCGCTGCTGCCGATGTTGCCACCCCCGCCGCTCCGGCTGCGCCGCTCCGCGAAAAGGAAGTCGACGCCCAGGGCCGTGCCTATGCCACCGGTCGCCGCAAGGACGCGGTTGCCCGCGTCTGGATCAAGCCCGGTTCGGGCAAGGTCGTCGTCAACGGCCGCGACCAGGAAGTCTACTTCGCCCGTCCGACCCTGCGTCTCGTGATCGACCAGCCGTTCCAGGTTGCCGACCGCGCCGGTCAGTACGACGTGATCGCCACCGTAAAGGGTGGTGGCCGCTCTGGCCAGGCTGGCGCCGTGAAGCACGGTATCGCCACGGCTCTGACCAAGTTCGAGCCTGCGCTGCGCGGTGTCGTCAAGGCCGCTGGCTTCCTGACCCGCGACAGCCGCGTGGTCGAGCGCAAGAAGTACGGCCGCGCCAAGGCACGCCGCAGCTTCCAGTTCTCGAAGCGCTGATACGAAACGTCAAAATTTCGTATGGAATTCAAGGGGTTGCGAGAAATCGCAGCCCCTTTTTCTATGTAGCAGAATGGTAGCAGGATCGCAGAAACGTTGACGTTACGGGTTCTCGGAAATAGCAGTATCGCAGCAATCAGGGCATCTTTTGGGGGCTGACGATGGCGTATTATGAGAACAGGGTTGAGCATCTCGACGGTGATCTGATCCTGTATTGGTCAACGCAAGCAGGCGAGAAGCTTGCTGATTACAATCCAAAGCGCCGCAAAGCGAAGACCACGACCACGCACAACGCAGTCAAGGTTCCGAGCAAAAAGACGCTTCAGATGGACCAGACTGCACTCAATCAGATTTTCTGGGACGCTCGTGAACGCGGGCGTTTGCAGCAGGTGTTCAAATTGAAAGCACCTACTGACAGCAAACCTCATAACCGTCGTCCCCATTTTGAGCCTGCTGAACACAGGTCAATGACCAAGTACCTCTTGAGCTATCGTGATGTGATTGGTCACTTCAAAGAGGATAAGGTCAACGCTTGGCACAAGCTGCAACGAGCGCAGCTTTATCACTTCGTCATCTTCATGCTGAATTCGGGACTGCGTGTGGGTGAGGCTCGACAGATGCGTTGGCGAGACATTCAGTTTGATCAGCCAAATCCCGAAGAGGGTGATTCAATCTGCGTTGTGGGTGTCAGAAAAGCAACGAAAACCAGCCAGAACCGCGATGTTCAAACCCAGCCCAACGCAAACAAAACACTGAAAGAGTGGCGTGAAAAAACGCCACATAACGACGACAATGATCTTGTCTGGTTTGGGCAATCGTCAGCGAACAGTCCGCCAACCCAGTTCACGAATCTGAATAAGTCGTTCCAGCACTTCCTGAGCCGTGTGCCTGCGAAGGGTTCAGAGACAGGACTGCTCTACAGCAAGGAAAATGAAAAACGGTCGCTCTACTCACTGCGTCACACGTATGCGACGGTGCGACGTGATCATGGTGTTAGCTGGGAAGATTTGGCTCTGAATATGGGCTGCAAGCGTGACCAGCTTGATCGCTTCGAAGCGATATCAGCACGTAGGTGTGCGCTTCCTAGCTCTCAGTGAGAAGTGCCACGAGCAGATCAATCAAGACGCTGTTGAGCTTCAGCTAGCAGACTGATCATCGTCCTCGACCTCATACCTGCCCAACGTTGCGAGAAGCGATGCATTGTCTGCTAGCATCTTCTCGCAATCGTCTTTCTGAAAGAATGTTTCCATCAACGCCACGAAGTCATCCAACTCAGGTGGCACCTGATTGCTCGTCGTGCGTGGCTTGGTCACTGTCACCAATGACGACTGACTGCCCTCGTTTGCGATCACGTATCATGTCAGCGTTTCGAAGCTGAGCCTTGTCGAACTGACCGCTGCTGTAGAGCGTGTACCCCCACCGCGCCGCGCCGGTTCCGGCGCCCATTGCCTGGGTCGGTCATATAGAGGATGCCGACCTCGATGCCGTGCTGGAAGAGTGGGACGAAGTCCTCGACGTCAGCCGCGACGACCTGATCGCCCTGCTTCACGCAACCGAGGCTCATGTCCTCAAACGGGTCCGCTCCGGGAACTAAAGGGGCGCTTCTTCAGGAAGGGGGCCGGTCGGAACTTCGCCGACCTGTACCTGCGCGGTCGGCTGATGTGCACGGTTCCGCGCCGTCACCCGGATTTCATCGGCGTCGATCTCGATCCGGTTGTAGCTGGGCGGCGTGGAGCGCAGTCGCTGCGATAGGGTACCCGCACCGATCAGGCGCAAGGCTCCGCCTGCCGTTTCTCGGACGAGGTCAAACGGATCGTGGACATGCCCGCTAAGCACGGCGGCGACCTTTTTCTCGGCCAGGGCGGCCATGGTCTTCTCACCGTTGATGGTCAGGCGGCGGCCATTGGGTGCACGCTCCAGCAAGGGGTGGTGCGCGGTTACCAGGACGCGAGTCCCGGGCGGCAAGGCATCGATCGCATCGAGCGTATGGCGCAAGGCGCTTGGCCGTACCCAGCCTTCGACCCACGGCCAACGGGGCTGCGCCCGAGTCGTGGTCTTGAGCGGAACCACAGCGAATCCCGGAAAGTCGAGTTCACGTTCCAGCAGCTTCTCGATCGCGCGATAGCGGCGATAAGGTTGCAGGAACCGCTCGACCAGGTTGAAGTAAGGCAGGTCGTGGTTGCCGATTTCCACCGTCACCGGAACCCCAAGGTCCGAGATCCATTCGCAGGCCGCGCGAAATTCGCGGTGGCGGGCGCGCATGGTCAGATCGCCGGTGATCAGGACGGCATCGGGGCGCTCGGCCGCGATCGCCTCCCGCACCCAGGCGAGTGCGGCGGCATCCTCGCGACCGAAATGGAGATCACTGATATGAAACAGAACCAACGGCTTCATCGTATGCGCTCTAACAACTGCACCCAGGCCAGTCCCAGGCTGATCACGGAATAGAATGCATCGCCCCAAGCTGCGGTTGCCTCGCCGTAGAACTGCATCAACATCACCACGAGAAGAATAGCCTGCTCGTGCTATTTGGCGCGAGCGGAAAGTTTGGCGGGATGGTCAGCGCCCGGCCATGGCCTTGGCCTTGGCCAGATAGGTCCGCCCGATCCGGACCAGGCTGCCATCCTCCAGTTCCGCCGACCACACGCCCAGGCCATCGTGGCGCAGGCCCTTGATCCGGTCGCGCCGCAGGATGGTCGAGCGGTGCAGGCGGATGAAGCGGTCGGGATCAAGCCGGGCTTCAAGCCCGCTTACCGTTTGCAGCAAGAGATAGGACCGGCTGGCCCCTTCCTTTTGCCCAACGTGGAGCCGGACATAGTCGCGCTCGGCATCGATGCGGTCGACATCCTCGACCGAAACGCGGAGTAGTTCCGAACGGTACGGCACCCAGAATTCGCTGAGCCAGTCACCCCCGCCACCGGCACGCTGGCCGCGGCGGGCGGCGGCGCGCAAAACGGCGCGCTCAAGCCGTTCGGGTGTGACCGGCTTGAGGACATAATCAACCGCCTCGAGGTCAAATGCCTCGACCGCGAAATTATCATGCGCTGTGACGAAAATGACCGCCGGCGCGTCCTCCTGCCGGGTCAGCGCCCGGGCCACCGCCAGTCCGTCGAGCTCGGGCATGGTCATGTCGAGCAGGACGAGGTCTGGGGCGAGAGCGCCGATCTGGCGCAGGGCTGCGGCACCGTCCTGAGCGGTTCCGGCCACTTCAATGCCGGGAATGTCGCGGCAGATGATCTCCATCCGCTCCAGCGCGAGCGGTTCGTCATCGACGATCAGGGTACGGAGCGGCTTATCCGTCATGACGTTCCAGCGGCAGGCGGATTTCCGCGCGCCATCCTCCGGTTTCTGCGGGTGCCGCCGTCAGGCTTGCCTCTGCGCCATAGCGCGCTTCGAGCCGGTCGCGGACATTGGCGAGGCCGATGCCGAATCCGGACTTCGGGTCCTTGCGGGCACCCGGTCCATTGTCGCTGACCGCAATGACCAGACAGCCATCTTCTTGGCCTGCGGCAATCGTCACGGTCACCGGCTTGCGGGTCGGGGCGACGGCATATTTGACCGCATTCTCAACCAGCGGCTGCAGGATCATGCCGGGCACGCTGGCACTTTCCAGCTCCTGCGGAATTTGGAAGCTCGTAACCAAGCGGTCCGGGAATCGCGCGGATTCGATTTCCAGATAGGCGCGCTGCAGAGCCACTTCCTGGTCCAGCGCGACGTCTCCGGTTGGATCTTCGGCAAGGCTGCGCCGGTAGAAGCTCGACAGTGCCTGGATCATCTTTTCCGCCGCCTGTCCGCGACCGGTCATGACCAGCGACGACAGCGAATTGAGCGTGTTGAACAGGAAGTGCGGATTGACCTGGTAGCGCAGGCTGCGCAGCTCGGCTGCCTTCGCCGCGCGCTTGTATTCGCCTTCGCGGCGCTCGGCCGCCCGGGCCTGTTCTGCCGTGACCATCGCGAAATAGAGCGCCGCCCAGGCGAGCAGCAGGAAGTAGCGCCCGATCGCAATGTCGGTCAGCTGCCGCCACAAGGCCTGCTCGGCGAACTTCTTTTGCAGCGTCGCCAGCTGGTCCGGCGTCAGCTGGGGTGGATCGGGAATGTCGACCAGCACGTTGCCCGCCGTGTCATGACGGATCTGGACCTCGGTCGGATTGCGCTTTTCCTGCAGGATCTTCTGATCGAGCCCGGCAAAAACCTGGCGGTTGATCATCGCCAGTCCCAAGGCCGCCGGCAGCATGACGACCAGGGCAATGCCCATGCGCAGGCCAACCCGAGCATTGTCGAACAGGCGCAGGATCAACCACGCCAGCGCTGTGACGGTCATCCCGGCAAGGGTAACCAGGCTCCGCAAGCCGAGCATTTCGACGAAATAGGCACGGTCGAGCAGCAGGCTACGCAGCGTGATCAGGCCAAGGTAGCACAGCCAGATCCCGGCAATCGAGATCAGGACCGCGCGGGTCGGAACACGGGCAGGGCGGTGGTCGGCTTCGTCCATCAGGCGATCAGCAATAGACCTCCGCTGGCCATTGAGGCCAGCGGATTGGTCGAGCCCACTCGCCATTTGGTCGACGAATCAGGCGTTCAGGCCTTCTTTCGCGATCTTGTCCTTCCACACCAGCGGAGCCAGCTGGTGGACATTGTTGCCTTCGGAATCGACCGCCACAGTGACCGGCATGTCCTCGACCGAGAATTCGTAGATCGCTTCCATACCCAGGTCTTCAAAGGCGATGACCTTGGCTTCACGGATTGCCCGCGCGACCAGATAGGCGGCGCCGCCCACCGCCATCAGGTAGGCAACCTTGTGCTTGGCAATGCACTGCACCGCACCCTGGCCGCGTTCGGCCTTGCCGATCATGGTCAGCAGACCAAGGTCGAGCATCATGTCGGTGAACTTGTCCATGCGGGTGGCCGTAGTCGGGCCAGCCGGACCGACGACTTCACCCATGATCGGATCGACCGGACCGACGTAGTAGATCGCGCGGCCACGGAAATCGACGGGCAGCTCTTCGCCCTTGGCCAGCATGTCCTGGATGCGCTTGTGCGCGGCGTCGCGGCCGGTGAGCATCTTGCCGTTGAGCAGCAGGGTCTGGCCCGGCTTCCAGCTGGC
>CAZNBX010000090.1:0-809 GCA_964571305.1 uncultured Novosphingobium sp. | reverse complement strand
AGCTCTGCACTTCCTCGTGCGTGAGGGTGTCAAGATTGACGCGCTTGGCCGCCTTGTCCGGCGCCCAGGTCACCTGGGGCCAATCGTCCAGCTTCGGCGTCTCAAGGAAAGCCGGACCCGACCCGTCGAGCGTGACGTGGGCATGGCGCGTGGCCGAGCAGTTGGGAATCATTGCCACCGGCTTGCCCGCAGCATGGCACGGCCATTCATAGATCTTCACATCCAGCACCGTGGTCAGGCCGCCCAGACCCTGCGCGCAGATACCCAGCGCGTTGATCTTGTCATAAAGTTCGACGCGCAGCTTCTCGATATCGGTCTGCGGACCGCGCGCCTTGAGCTCGTGCATATCGATCTCGTCCATCAGCGATTCCTTGGCGAGCAAGACGGCCTTTTCCGCCGTGCCGCCAATGCCGATGCCGATCTGGCCCGGGGGGCACCAGCCGGCGCCCATCTGCGGGATCATTTCCAGCACCCAGTCGACGATCGAATCGCTGGGGTTCATCATCTTGAACTTCGACTTGTTCTCGCTGCCGCCGCCCTTGGCCGCGACATCGACCGAGACGGTCCGCCCGGGGACCATCTCGACATTGAGCACGCACGGCGTGTTGTCGCGGGTGTTGCGGCGGGGGAAGGCCGGATCGGCGACGATCGACGCGCGCAGCTTGTTTTCCGGATGGTTGTAGGCGCGGCGCACCCCTTCATCGACCACTTCCTGCAAGGAACGGTTCGATTCGAGTCGGCATTCGTGGCCCCATTTCAGGAACACGTTGACGATCCCGGTATCCTGGCAGATCGGCCGGTGGCCTTCG
>CAZNBX010000089.1:4521-6678 GCA_964571305.1 uncultured Novosphingobium sp. | reverse complement strand
GATCAGTTCCTCGGTCTGGAACGGCTTGGCCAGATAGTCATCTGCCCCGGCATCGAGGCCGGCGACCTTGTCCGACCAGCTATCCCGCGCGGTCAGCACCAAAACGGGGAACTTGCGTCCTTCCTTGCGCCACATGCCCAGCACAGTCAGTCCGTCGATCTCGGGCAAGCCCAGATCGAGGATCACCGCGTCATAGTCTTCGGTCGAACCCATGAAATGGCCGTCTTCGCCGTCGGTCGACAGGTCGACCGCATAGCCATTGCCTTCCAGCGTCGATTTAAGCTGCTTGCCGAGAGTAGGTTCGTCCTCGACGATCAGGATGCGCATCGCGTATTCCCCTAGGTTAGTGCTTGATCAAATGGGGACTAAGCCCCTTGAGGTCAAGCAAGCGGCGCTATTGCAAGGTGCGGATCACTTCGCCCGAACGGGCGTCCACGTCGACGAATACCACCCGGCCATCGCGGATGAATTTCAGGCGATAGGCCTGGGCAACCGGATCGTATTCCGGGCCCAGGTATTGCGCCCCGCGCATCGCCGGGAGCACGCGCTGTTCGATTTCGCGCAGCGGGCGCACGGAACCGGAGCGCAGGTCCTTGCGGGCCTTGTCCTGCGCATCGCCAGGCCCGGCCAGCGCCGGAGCGACCGGAGCACAAAGGGCTATAGCCAGTGGAAGGAGGAGGAACTTCTTCATTACCTCACCGCGATATGGCCAAGGCCTTGAACCACAAGTGAATGGCCTAGCCAGCGCGCAGCAGGTCAATATAGCGGCGACGAATTTCCGCCGTCAGCGCTCCGGCCTTACCGTTCCCAATCGGCTTTCCGTCAACTTCGACCACCGGCAAGACCAGCGAACCTGCAGCGGAAACGAAGGCCTCTCGCGCGGCGAACAATTCTTCCGGCGTGAACGGACGTTCCTCAACCGTCAGGCCCATTTCGCGGGCAATCTGCAAGGTACAGATGCGGGTAACCCCGGGTAGCACGCCATGTTCGACGGGATGCGACACCAGCACGCCGCGCGCATCGATGATGTGGGCATTGGCGCTGGTCTGCTCAGTGATCAGGCCATTTTCGACAAACCAGGCATCGTCGACCCCAGCTTCGCGCGCGGCTTCCTTGGCCAGCACCGCATAGAGCAGCTGCGTGGTCTTGGCCGAACGGATCGACCAGCGACCTTCCGGGTGAAGCATGACGCGCAGCCCGCGTTCTGCCACGGGGTTGGCAATCAGCGGGGCCGATTGAGTAAAGGCAAAACGCGTTGCCGGGACATTCGGCACGGGCGAGAGGAAATCGCGGTCGGCCGGAGCACCGCCGGTGACCTGCAGGTAGACCCTGCCTTCCACCAAATTGTTGCTGGCAATAAGTTCGGAAAGCACGCTGGGCCAATCGGTATCGTCCACGATCCGGGTTGTGGCCTTGCTCCGCGCCAACCGGGCAGCATGGTGCGGCCAGTTGCAGAAATGCCCGTCGAGAACCGGGGAAACCTCATAAACGCCCTGACCGAACAACAGCGCACGATCGAAGATCGACACGCGGGCTTCGCTTTCAGGGATGAATTCGCCATTTAGCCAGACTGTACGCATGACTTCCCCTCTCGGGCGGCGCGAGCGCCTTGTCAACGCGGGCCCGCCACCCTAGGTGCCGCAGCCATGGCCGCAGCACCAATTCTTTCGTGGGAAGGACTCAGTCTCCAGCAGGGTTCTGGCTGGCTGTTCCGCGATCTCGACATTCATATCGGCCCGCGGGACCGTCTGGCACTGATCGGCCGCAATGGCGCGGGCAAGACCACTCTGCTACGCCTGATTGGCGGACAGATCGAAGCCGACAAGGGCAAGCGCTCGATCCAGCCCGGCACCAAGATCGTGATGCTGGAACAGGACCCTTTCTTCACTGGGTTCGACACGCTGATGGACTTTGCCCTGTCGGGCAAGGACGCCCCGCCCCGCCATGAAGTGGAAGCCATCGCTGGCCAGTTGGGCATCGACATGAGCCGCAAGGCCGATAGCGCCAGCGGCGGGGAACGTCGCCGTGCCGCCCTTGCCCGTGCGCTCGCCTCGGAACCCGACCTGCTGCTGCTCGACGAGCCGACCAACCACCTCGACCTTGCCGCGATTGACTGGCTGGCAGCGTGGCCGAATCGCCATTCCGGCGCGTTCGCGG
>CAZNBX010000089.1:0-4474 GCA_964571305.1 uncultured Novosphingobium sp. | reverse complement strand
CGCAAGCGGAACCAGGGACGCCTAGAAAAGCTATGGGAAATGCGCGCCCAGCGCGCGGCCATGCTCAATCCGCAAGGCGCGGCGAAGATGAAGCTGATGGTCGACGACGTGAAGACCAAGGCGGTGATCGTTGCCGACAAGGTCAACAAGAAGTTCGGCGACCGCACGATCATCAAGGACTTTTCGCTGCGCATCCAGCGCGGCGACCGGATCGGCCTGGTCGGTGCCAATGGCTCGGGAAAGACCACCCTACTCAAGCTCCTGACCGGTGAACTGGAGCCGGATAGCGGCACCGTGACCCTGGCCAAGACCCTGCACGGGGTGATGATCGACCAGCAGCGCAGCCTGCTCGCTCCCGAAAAGCGGGTGCGCGATGTCTTGGCCGAAGGCGGTGACTGGATCGACGTGCGCGGGGTGCGCAAGCACATCCAGGGTTACCTCAAGGACTTCCTGTTCGATCCGGGGCTGGTCGATGCCCGGGTCGGCACACTTTCGGGCGGGGAACGCAGCCGCCTGTTGCTGGCGCGCGAATTTGCCCGCAAGTCGAACCTGCTGGTGCTCGACGAACCGACCAACGACCTTGATCTCGAAACGCTAGACCTCTTGCAGGAAGTGATCGCGGATTATGATGGCACGGTCCTGATCGTCAGTCACGACCGCGACTTCCTCGACCGTACCGTGACCGTTACCTTGGGGCTCGATGGCTCGGGCAAGGTCGACATCATCGCGGGCGGTTATGCCGATTGGGAAGCGAGACGCCAAAAGCGCATTGCTCCGGTCAAACCGGCCAAAATCACGGCCCAATCCGCACCGACGGCCTCCGCGCCGCAGCCGCCCCGCAAGACCAAGCTGTCCTACAAGGACCAGCGCGATTACGACCTGCTACCGGAGCGGATCGAGGAATTGCTGGCGCAGATCGCGCGCGACGAAGCGGCGCTTTCAGACCCCGCGCTTTACACCCGCGATCCGGCGAAGTTCGCCGCGCTGACCAAGGCGATCGAAGCGGCCCGCGCCGAGAAAGACGCGGCCGAGGAACGCTGGCTGGAACTGGCGGAGCAGGTTGAGGGGTAAGCCCCCTCAGCCCTTCATCGCCAGACGCTGCTTCACCCGCTCGTCAATCCGCGCTTCGAACATCGAAAGCGGCATCACGCCGTCCTTCAGCACTTCGTGGAACCACGGCAGCGAGAACTTGTCGCCCAGTGCGGCCTGCGCCTTTTCGCGCTGCTTGACCCAGGCCATGTGCCCGATCTTGTACGAGCAAGCCTGGCCGATCTGGGTGCAATAGCGTTCAACCTCGCGCTGGCTACGCGGACGGGCAAAGCCGGTAGTCGCAACCATGTAGTCAGTCGCCTGCTCGCGGCTCCAGCGCTTGTGGTGGATGCCGGTATCGACCACCAGACGGGCCGCGCGGAACAGGAAGCTCTGCAGGTAACCCGCGCGCTCGATCCCGTTGTAGGCACCCAGTTCGTCAGCAAGCTGTTCGGCATAAAGCGCCCAGCCCTCGCCATAGGCGGAGAGGAACATGTTGCGCAGCAGCATCGGCAGGTCGCCCGACAGCTGCGAATAAGAGTTCTGCAGGTGGTGCCCCGGAACGCCCTCGTGATAGGTCAGCGCGGGCAGCGAATACTTCGGCCAGTCGCCATTGTCCTTGAGGTTGATCCAGTAGATCGCCGGACGGGTGCCATCGAGCGAGGCGCGGTTGTAATAGCCGTTCGAGGCGCCATCCTGGATTTCCTCGGGAACGCGGCGGATTTCCAGCGGCTGGCGCGGAATGTCGGCAAATGCCTTGGGCAGGCGCTGCCACATGTCGGCAATCCCCGCATTGAGGCTGTCAATCAACGCTTTGCGGCCTTCGGTGGTGTTCGGATAGACCTGTTCCGGGCGCTTGTTCAGTTCGGTCAGACGGTCGCCAACGCTACCCTGGGTCAGCCCCGCTTCCTTGAGGATCACGTCAAGCTTGGCCGAGATGTCCGCAACCTGTTCAAGACCCGCGGCATGGACTTCATCGGGGGTCATCGCCGTGGTCGTGGCTTGCGCCAGGGCAGCAGCGTAGATCTCGTCCCCGCGCTTGAGACGCCATGCACCGTCGCCTGCGGGAGTATTGCGGCGTAGTTCGGTCATCAGCGCGACTTGGCGATCGAGCGCCGGGTAGATCTCCGTTTCGATGATCCGCGCCGCCTTGGCCTGCCAGTCGCCCGCCAATCCCTTGGCCTTCGCCTTTTCACCCAGATAGCGCGCCATGGTGCTTTCCCCCGCCGCAGGCGAACGCAGCTTGCCCATCTGGCCAAGCGTCAGGTCCAACGACCAGCCCGGTGCAATAAAGCCGCGTGCTGCCTGGGCCCGCTGTTCGGCCGTGTCTTCATCCAACACGCGGGCGAATGCAGACAGACGCGACAGGTAAGCATCGGCGTCACCGGCGCTTTCCACCGGGTGCTGCGAGGTCAGAAAATCAGGCGTTTCGAAGTATGCGCCGCCCTGCTGGAAGATCGGATAGGGGCGCTGGACCGAGCCGATGTCGAACCTCTCTGCCGGCAGGGTCCGCTGCTCAAGCTGGTAGACCGCCAGCGCGCGATGACGCTTACCTGCTTCGCTCAGGCCATCTGCCTTGACCGCCTTGATTTGGCCAAGCCAGCGCTGGTTGCGGGCCAAGTCGGCACGACGCTCCGCGGCAGTAGCCGGGCTCAATTCGCTGCGCAGGTGAGCCAGCTTGCCCTTGTCGACACCCAGTGAGGTGGCAAATTCCGGCGAGCGAGCAATGCCGTCCTGAAACACCGCATCCAGCAATCCATGAAGCTTGGCATCGGCGGCCGTGGCAGTTCCCGCTGCGAAGACCGGTTCGGCAGCAAATGCCAAGGTTGCAAGGCCGCTCGATGCGAGAAATTGCCGACGATCCATGGAAGACTCCTGTTTGATAGCTTTGCTTGGAGTTCTGCGGATATCGCGGGCCGGGCGGGAACTCCATCGACCAGCGGCCCGCCCGCTTCGACGAACGTCAAGCGATCCGGTAAAAGGTTGCCAGCCGGTCGAGCGCGATCCGCAGCACCAGCTTTCCGCTGCGCACGGGCCAGGCCAACGCCCGCTCGGCATCGGCCAGAGCATCGCCGTTACACACCACGCGCCAGAGGATGTCGGAGAGGTCAGGTCCGGCCGCGGCAATTGCACCGTCAAAGCGCTGACGCGCCGCGACCTGGCGCTCGCTGGCATTAAGCATGCGATCCTCCCCGCCGCCCTTGATCCGCACCGGATCCCAGCGCATCGTCACTCCGGGCATGACCTGCGCGCGTTCGAAATCCCGGCGCAGGCACTCCCCGGCCGCAAACTGCCGGTCGCTCACGTGGCCGCGCGAATGGAGCCAGGATAGCGGGCTTTCGGCCAGGTTTACCGTCACTGACCGCCCACCCCTGCGGGGCGAACGCATTCCCGGTCCGGCTTCGGTCAATTCCCGTTCGACAAGTACGCGCTTCATGGTCTGCTCCTTCAACTGCGTGTTGGAACAGGACTTGCCAAATCCGGCATGTTGTAGGAAAGTTCAAAACCAAATTGGTTATAAAGGTTGCAACATGATCAACCGCATTCGTGACATTCGGCGCGAGAAAAAGCTGACCCTCGCCGATGTTGCAGCCCGCTGCACGCCGCCCACTACGGCGCAAACTATCGGCCGCCTGGAAACCGGCACGCGGCAGCTGTCGCTCACCTGGATGAACCGAATTGCGGCGGCGCTGGGGGTCGATCCTGAACTCCTGGTCCGCTCGGGCGGTGCCGACCAGCCGCGCTTTGTCGCCCGTCTGGGCAGTGAAGGCGCCGAAGCCCTTCCCGCCATTCGCGATGCGATCCTGCCGACAGCTTTGGGCAGCGACGGCGAACTTGTCGTGCTGGCGATCGAAGCGCCGGCCGGCCTGTACCGCGCGGGCGATCAGGTCTGGCTGCGACAGTTCGAAGTTAGCGACAGCGCCAAGCTGCTGAATCGCGACGTGCTGGTACCCCGCTCCGGCGGCCGGTTTGCCTTTGGTCGCCTGATCGACCGCGACGGCGCCCGGGTGGCGATCCTGCCCCCTGATCCAGGCCAGCGGCAGATCGTGGTCGACAATCCGGCGTGGATTGCAGCAGCGGAAATGCTGGTCAGGCCGCTCTGAAACAAATCGGGCGGTCAATGCATCTGCACTGACCGCCCGGATTTCGATGAAGCGTTAAAAAGCTCAGGCGCCTTCGCGGGCCAGTCGCTCCTGCCGCTCCAGCGCGGTTTCGGTCGGTACGAAGCTGTCCGGCTTGACCTTGAGCCAGATCAGGATCGGCGCGGCCATGTAGACCGAGCTGTAGGTACCCACGAAAATACCCAGCGTGATTGCCGCGGTGAAGCCGAAGATCACGTCCGGCCCAAGCAGCAGCAGCGCCACCAGCGTGATCAGGACCGACAGCGAAGTGACGATCGTCCGGCTCAGGGTTTCGTTGACCGACAGGTCGAGCAGTTCCGGCA
>CAZNBX010000088.1:0-6735 GCA_964571305.1 uncultured Novosphingobium sp. | reverse complement strand
CGGGCGTGATCCACCCGCGGGCCACGGCGGCCTGGCGGCGGCCGGTGGGATAGGCGCGGCCCTGGGCGTCCACTTCCTTCTCGCGCAGCGGAGCGGCGGGAGCGGCAGGAGCCGGGGTTTCGGCAATGGCGCCGAGATCGGCGAGATCGGTGACGGTTTCTTCAGACATTACGCGCCCACCTTGTTCTTGCGGTTCATGGCAGCCACGTCGAGCGGCTGCGGCTGGGTGCCACCGTGCGGATGCTCGGTGCCGGCGTAGAGGTGCAGGGCACGCATCTGGGCGCGGCCAAGCGGACCACGCGGGATCATGCGTTCCACGGCCTTTTCAAGGACGCGCTCCGGGAAGCGGCCGGCCAGAACCTTGTCGGCAGTCACTTCCTTGATCCCGCCTGCATAGCCGGTGTGCTTGTAGTAGGTCTGCTGCTTCAGCTTGTTGCCGGTGAACTTGACCTTGTCGGCGTTGATGACGACCACGTGGTCGCCGCAATCGACGTGCGGGGTGAAGCTCGGCTTGTGCTTGCCGCGCAGATAGTTGGCGATGACGACCGCGAGGCGACCGACCACCAGACCTTCGGCATCGATCAGATGCCACTTCTTTTCCACCTCGGCCGGTTTGATCGACCGGGTGACCTTGCTGAGCGCCTTCATTGGCTGTGAATCCCTTGGCTGTTGCCGCGAATCCGGAGGTCCGGACCTGCTGGAAGGCCGCGCCAATCGTGCAAACCGCGATGAAAGTCAAGTTTCCCGGGCGCTTTGGAAGAGGTAAAATAATACCACAGCCATTCGATCGGGTGAGTCAGAATGAAAATGTCCAGACTTCCCGCGTGGCGCGCTGCGTCCCTTCAAAGTGCGTCGTCACGTCCCGCTCGACCCGCCGCGGTAGCCCTCCGAGCAGCAATCCATCGACGCGAATCCGCGTTTCAATCGTGCCCGTCGTACCATCGGATAGGGTGACGGCTCGACTATCGGAGCGGTCGGTATTGCCAGGATTGAACAGGAACGGCGGCCAGGCGCTCCGCCTTGCACCGCTGGTCAGACCTTCGAGTGCACCCTCTATCTCCTCGCGCAAGCCAGGGGGCGTGGCGGACTTCGCGACAATCGCCCGGGCCCCTGCGGCTGCCTGCCGTGTGGTCTTGGCCTCAGCGGAACCGGGTGACGGTTCGAAAACCATGCCCCGCTGGTCGAGCAAGACCGGGAACAGGCCAACCTCTGGCCGTCTCCGCTCCATCTCGGCAAGCGCGGAGAGGCGTGCCGGTGCTTCGACCTCGGTTTCCAGCAAGCGGCCCTCGACCCGGAACCCCGTTTCTGTTCGCGAGAAACGCACCTCATATTTCCGGGTCACCGCGATCTGCCTGCCGTCGGGAAAGGGCATGAGCAGGGAGCGGGTCAGCACCAACGGCGCTTCGGGCGGTGCGAACATGGCTGGCCCCGCTTCTGCGTGGAGGGGAATGGCTGTTCCCGCCATTGCTGCCGGAACCAGGGCAAGCCAGCCCATGCGCCGCACCATGGCGATCATTGCGCTGCCCCGGCACTGCGACGTGCAGGCATTATGGCTTGGGTATTGCGCGGCACCACTACCTCCGGGTTGCTGACTATTCACTCCCTGAGCGATCAGGAAGGCTGACCTGGCGCTTTATTCGCACAGGTAACCCATTGTCAGTCAAGCATTTTGGGAAGACGCAAGGTCTTTCGAGCCAGTCAAACCTGCAATGGCCCGATCAGGCTTTCTGGCGACCGAGAATGTGTGCGCCCCAGACGGTCGAGGCCAGCAGCAAGGCGCCGGTCAACTGGTGCAATGCGGCGAGCCAGATCGCCATGCCGCTCCACACCGTGGTGATTCCGAGCAGGATCTGGGTTCCGAAGGCAGCGTGGATCGCGACCGAGGCGCGCCGCTCAAAGGGCCGCAACTTGCGCGCCAGGATGACGAGCAGGGCGACGACCAGCCAGGCCCACCAACGGTGAATGAAATGGACAAGGAATGGATCGGCGACCATCGCATGGCCAAGGCCGCGCGCAGTATCGATTCCGGCTGGGACAAAGCGGCCTTGCATCAGCGGCCAGGCACTCCATTCAAACCAGCCCGAACCGGCGACGTAACCAGCACGCAGGCCGGCGACGAGGGCGCCATAAAACAGCTGCACGCCCAGGACGAGCACCACGATTGCGGCATATCCGGTCAGCCGTGCGTTCTTCTCACCCCTGGCGTGGGCACGAAGATCCAGCGCTGTCCAGACCAGCAGCGCGAGCGTGGTCAGCGCCAGCGACAGGTGGGTCGCCAGGCGCAGGTGGCTGACCTTGACGTCGTTGGTCAGGCCGGACTTGACCAGCCACCAGCCAACCGCACCCTGCAGGCCGCCCAGTGCGAGCAGGCCGATCAAGCGCAGGTGGTATCCCTTGGGGATGGCCTTCTTGACCCAGAACCAGGCCAGCGGAACGGCAAATGCCAGTCCGATCACGCGCCCGATCAGGCGGTGGAACCATTCCCAGAAAAAGATGTACTTGAAATCGTCGAGCGTCATCCCGGCTGGGCCGTTGACCTGGGTGTATTGCGGGATGCGTTGGTAAGCCTCGAACGCGGCCTCCCACTGCGCGTGGGTCAGCGGTGGAATCGTTCCCGTAATTGGCTTCCATTCGGTGATGGAAAGGCCGGATTCGGTCAAACGTGTGACACCACCCACGACCACCATCAGAATGACAAGGGCGGCGACGGAGAGGAGCCAGCGGGCAAGGTCCAGGGGGCGTGAGGCTGGCACGGCGAGATCCGGCTTGGTCATGACCGCGCTAGTGCTGGTTTGTTCGGAAATGCGCAAGCCTGTTCCTGCGAACAGGTGCGCAGGGTCGCGGGCAGGATAGTGGCGCACCGCAGTGGCTCTTGAAGCATGTTACACTATAACATATATCGGGCCCATCATGCGTGCTGCCGTAGCCCTGATTCGCAATCGACTCGACCGGATGGGCATTCTCCTTTCCGGGCTGTGTGCGTTGCATTGTCTTGCCGGGATACTTCTGGTCGCAGGACTGGGGCTGGGCGGGGACTATCTGTTCGCCCCGGCGATTCATCGGGTCGGGCTTGCCCTCGCAATCGTCATCGGCGGGATCACCCTGGCGATCGGCGTGGCCCGACACGGGGATTCGCGGCCGCTGCAACTGGGCGCGGGCGGTCTGGTCCTGATGGCGATGGCCTTGGCGGTTGGCCATGGCGTGGTCGAAGCCATGTTGACGATCGCCGGGGTTTCGCTGCTGGCATGGGCGCACATGCGCAACCTGCGGCTGAGCAATTGCGCAACTTGCGATTGATCACCTGATCGCTATTTGCAGGGGCATGACAGCCCAGCTTTCCATCACGCTCAATGGTGAATCCCGCCGCGCCGAGGCCGGTTCGATCGCCGACCTGGTTCGCAGCCTTGATCTCGATCCGGCAAAGGTCGCGGTTGAGCGCAATGGCCTGATCGTGCCGCGCTCGACCCTGGCGGAAGTTCCGCTGGGCGACGGCGACGTGCTCGAGATCGTGCATTTCGTGGGCGGCGGGCAGGGCGACGATACCTGGACCGTGGCAGGGCGGACATTCCGCTCGCGCCTGATCGTCGGCACCGGCAAGTACAAGGACTTCGAGCAGAACGCCGCCGCGGTCGAAGCTTCGGGCGCGGAAATCGTCACGGTGGCGGTGCGCCGGGTCAATGTTTCCGATCCCAAGGCGCCGATGCTGACCGATTACATCGATCCCAAGAAGATTACCTACCTGCCCAACACCGCCGGGTGCTTCACGGCGGACGAGGCGATCCGCACCTTGCGTCTGGCGCGCGAGGCCGGTGGGTGGGACCTGGTCAAGCTCGAGGTGCTGGGCGAGGCGCGGACCCTTTATCCCGACATGCGCGAAACGCTGAAGGCCTGCGAGGTCCTGGCGAACGAGGGCTTCCTGCCGATGGTTTACTGCGTCGACGATCCAATCGCGGCGAAGCAGCTGGAAAGCGCCGGTGCCGTCGCGGTCATGCCGCTGGGCGCCCCGATTGGTTCGGGCCTCGGCATCCAGAACCGGGTCACCGTCCGCCTGATCGTCGAGGGAGCCAGCGTTCCGGTCCTGGTCGATGCCGGGGTTGGCACGGCCAGCGAGGCAGCAGTAGCCATGGAACTGGGCTGCGACGGGGTGCTGATGAACACGGCCATCGCCGAGGCCAAGGACCCGATCCGCATGGCCCGTGCGATGAAGCTCGCCGTCGAGGCGGGCCGCCATGCCTATCTGGCGGGCCGGATGGGAACGCGCAAATACGCAGACCCGTCGAGTCCGCTCGCAGGGCTGATTTAACGTTTTAAATTAACGCGATAGTTACCAAGTTTTGCTGTTGTGGCTCCACCCTTGGAGGAGCTTGATCATGGCGGATGCGGGCACGGCATCGCTGACTATTGCCGAGATGCGCGAATTCGCCAGCTTTGCGGCGGGTGAGCAGCGCTATATCCGGCGCAGCCTGGACGTCGGACTTGGCCGGCAGGACGCAGTGGTTCTTTGGGCACGGGACGCAGCGGAACTGTGTTCGATCCGAAATCAGTACGAAATGTACCGCGATTTGAAGACTTTGCGCGGCTCCGTGCCTTCGGAGAGCACGCTTGATCACCTGCCCGCTTTCCTTGGCAAACTTATCAGGCTCGCCACCTTTGATCTGGCCCAGGAGCGGCTCGCCAGCTTTTCCGCATTTCGGTTTCTTTACGAGCGCTTGCTTGGTCCCGAGGCGCGCCCGTTCCTGCCATCAGCCTTTTGCGGAGCGGCTGCCTTGCCGCAAATTCGCCCTGACCGCCGCAGGATTTTGTTGCGGTCGATCAGCGAAGCAGCGGCAACGGCACCTGGATGGTCGCTCCAAAACCCTCGTTTTTATCCGGAATGGGTGGAAAAAGACGCCGCATAAGTACCGGAATACGCATTCATGTTATTTTCAGAATCGACAAGCGTCGATTTAGCGGGCAAACCGCCCCCTGCTCGCCCAAGGCGGGCAAGGGTTAACACAAGGGGATTCCCAATGAAGAAGATTGCTCTGTTCGCAGCCGTTGCTGCTGGCTCGCTCGCCCTCGCCGCTTGCGGTGGTGAAAAGCCGGCTGAAGAAGCAACCACCGTTGCTGAAGAAACCGCTGCTGCTGTCGACGCTTCGGCTGCTGCTTCGGAAGACGCTGCTGCTGCGACCGACGCTGCTGCTGCTCCGGCTGAAGAAGCCAAGTAAGCAAGCGCATCGCGCAAGCGATCAAAGGGCTGGGGCTGGCGGGTGTGGACCACTGCCGCCCCGGCCCTTTTTATTTGGGTTTGCCGCCCTTTGACATTTCCGCGCGGATAGCCGCGCCATCCCCGTCCAGGTTCGGCGGCGGGGCAGCCTCCCGGGCAGGACGCGCGCCGAAGCGCACCGGCTGGGCTTGTTCGACATAGGTCCGTTCGCTGGGATGCTCGCGGCGCCTGAAGAAGCCGGTGGCGTTGAGATGTGGGTCGTCGATCACTTCACCCAGATCACGCACCGGTTGTGCCGGCAATTGCATGGCATGGCATTGGCGCAGCAGTTCGGCCGTCGTCATTTGCGGGGTCAGTTCGGCCAGCTTGGTGTAAAGCTCGTCCTGGTGGCGCCCGCGCCCTCCGGGAACATTGAACCGCTCCTCGGCGATGAAATCCTTGGCGCCGAGCAGGGCGAAGACCCGGTCCCAGGCGTCATGGGTATAGATCACGATGCTGATATAGCCGTCCGCGGTCGGGAAAGGCTGGCGTAGCGGGTCGATCTGGCGCGGATAGCCAACCGGGCCGACCGGCGGATCAAAAGTCTGCCCGCCAAGATGCTCCAGCATCATGAAGCTGGTGAAAGCCTCGAACATCGGCACTTCGACAAGTTGCCCCTCGCCCGTGCGCTGGCGGTGGACGATGGCGGCCAGCGCACCATAGGCGCCGTGAAGCCCGGCGACCTTGTCGGCAATCAGCGAGGGCAGGTAGCGCGGCCGTGGATTTCCGTCGACGCGTGGAAGCAGCGTTGCGGTGCCGCTCGCCGCCTGAATCACATCGTCATAGGCTTGCAGGTCGGCATAGGGTCCGTCCTGGCCGAAGCCGACGCAGTGAACATAGATGATGTCGGGACGCAGCTTGCGCACCGTCTCATAGTCCAGACCGAGCCGTTCCAGCGCCTTGCCCCGGACATTGACGACAAATACGTCGGCCTCGGCGAGCAGGTCCCGCATGACCGCCTGATCGTCCGGCGTCTTCAAGTCGAGCGCGATAGAGCGCTTGCCCCGGTTGAGCGCCATGAAGCCAGGGGCCATGTTGGGACTGACCGGAGCGGGGCCGGACCAGCGAAACGGATCGCCAAGTCCGGGAGCTTCGACCTTGATCACCTCTGCTCCCAGATCGCCCAGCAACTGGGTGCAATAGGGGCCAAACACCACCGAGGTCAGGTCTATGACCTTGATGCCTTCCAGCATCCCCGGCGTGGCGGCTCTGGCGTTCATCCCTTGTAGAGCGCTTCGAGACGATCGCCGTAGCGAGCCTTGATCTTGTGCCGGCGGATCGACTGCTTCGGAGTCAGTTCCTCGTTGTCGATGGTGAATGGTTCGTCCGCAAAGGCGAACTGGCGCACCTTTTCAATGACCGACAGGTCCTGGTTGACCCGGTCGACCGCCGCGCGCACGGCCGAGCGGAAGGCCGGCAGGTTTTGCAGGTCTTTCATGGCGAACTTCTCGCCATTGGCCTGGGCCCATTCGATCGCCCATTCGTTGTCC
>CAZNBX010000087.1:0-6762 GCA_964571305.1 uncultured Novosphingobium sp. | reverse complement strand
GCGGAAATAGATTTTGTTCAGGTTGTCGCACAGGTTCCGTGTTTGGTGATACATCGCGGCAACTTTCTGTTCAACTTCATCTTTGTCATCGTCGGTTGCGGTGGGGATCAGATCAATGACGATGTCGAATACGCCGGGCAGAGAATTGGGGGGATCGACCATCCACAGGCCGGCAATTTTTTCGATACGGTCGAAAATCAGTTTGCAATAATCTTTTTCGGTGACAGGGTTTGAGGGGTAAACCTGATCGGGCCTGAAAACGGCGGCTTTGCCGGGATCATGCGCAACTTCAATGGCGAGCGGCTGGGGATGAGCCAGCAGGCCAATGCCTTTGCCCGGATCTGCTTCGAAGACGCACTGGACTGGGCCCGCCAGCGCGAAACATTCGGCAAGCCGCTGGTCACCAACCAGGTGATCCGCCACAAGCTGGCCGACATGATCCGCCGCATCCAGGCGACCCAGGCGTGGATCGACCAGTGCGCATGGAACGTGATGCAGGGCAATCCCTTCCCCGGTGACTTCGCGCTGCTCAAGGTCCAGGCGACCCAGACCATGGAATTCTGCGCGCGCGAGGCCTGCCAGATCCTCGGCGGCGCCAGCTTCATGCGCGGCAGTCGGGTGGAGCGTATCTATCGCGAGGTTCGGGTCATGGCGATCGGCGGCGGGAGCGAGGAGATCATGTTCGACCTCGCCAGCCGCCAGTACCACTTCTAAAGCGGCATTGAACCAGCCCATGCCGTAACGTCCGGAGAAACCCGTTTTACAACGCCCCCGGATTGTGCCCTTCTTGGCGCTCGCCCGGCACCAGATTCGGGGCAATGGAGAGACTTGCATGACCGCCAAGGCAGACCGCCCGTACGATATCGTCGTCTATGGTGCGACCGGCTATACCGGCCGCCTCGTCGCTGAATATCTTGCCCATCACTATCAGGGCAAAGGACCGAAGTGGGCCATGGCCGGCCGCTCTGCCGCCAAGCTCGCCGAAGTGCGCGACCTGATCGGCGCACCGGCCGATACCCCGTTGATCGTTGCCGATTCCGACGATGCCGCCAGCATGAATGCTCTGGCCGAAAGCACCCGCGTAGTCGTGACCACGGTCGGTCCGTACCAGCTTTACGGCGAGCCGCTGCTAAAGGCCTGCGTCGAGGCCGGGACCGATTATGCCGACCTCTGCGGCGAACCGGCGTGGATGCGCCAGATGGTCGACCAGTACCACGAAGCCGCCAAGGCTTCGGGCGCGCGAATCTCTTTCTCGTCGGGCTTTGACTCGATCCCGTTCGATCTCGGCGTGTTCATGCTGCAAAAGGAAGCCAAGGCCCGCCACGGCAGCCCGGCTCCGCGCGTCAAGGGCCGCGTTCGCGCGATGCAGGGTACCTTCTCCGGCGGGACCGCAGCCAGCCTGACCGAGACAATGAAGGCCGTCGCAAAGAACCCCAAGCTGATTGCGATCCTGCAAAGCCCGTTCGGCCTGACCCCGGGTTTCGAAGGCCCGCCGCAGCAGCTGGGGCTGGGGCCGGAGTACGAGGAAAGCGAAGGCAAGTTTTCCGATGAGACGGCCACCGCCGAGATCTACACCAAGAACGTTCACCGCACGAACTTCCTGCTCGGCCACCCTTATGGCCCCGATTTCAAGTACGACGAAATGGTCCTGACCAGCGCGGGCGAAATCGGCGAGAAGCTGGCCCACGGCATGGCGGAAATGCTCAAGAACCCGTTCGGTGCCAAGCCGCCCAAGCCGGGCGAGGGCCCGACCAAGGAAGAGCGCGAGAACGGCTTCTACGACGTCCTGTTCATTGGCGAATGGCCCGACGGCAAGACCATCCGCTATGGCGTGAAGGGCCGCTTTGATCCGGGATACGGCTCGACCAGCCGGATGATTGCCGAAACCGGGATTGCCCTGCTTGATTGCAAGGCCGAAGGCGGCGTTTCGCTCCCCGGCGCCCTGCTCGGCGAAGCGCTGGTCAAGCGCCTGCAAGACCATGCCGAGATCACCTTCGGCCTTGAGGACTGACCATGTCCGGCAACGAACAGGTCGTGCGTGATTTCATTGCCGCCTGGTCACGGCTGGATGTCGAGGAACTGGTCGCTTACTTCACGCCCGACGGCACTTATTACAACATGCCGCTGGCGCCGGTCAGCGGCCATGATGCGCTGCGCCAGTTCATCGCCGGGTTCGCCGGCGGCTGGGCCAGTACTGCCTGGGAAGTGTTGCACCTGGTCGCTGCGGGCGACGTGGTGATTGCCGAGCGGGTGGACCGGACACAGACCAAGGACGGCAAGCAGATCGACCTGCCATGCTGCGGGGTGTTCGAACTGGAAGGCGGCAAGATCAAGGTCTGGCGCGACTACTTCGACATGGGCACCTACATGAAGGCGCTGGCCTGATGGCGGGATTCTGATGGTGGCGGCCTGATCCGATGAAACCGGCACTAACCGCCCTCCAAGGCGAATTCCGTGACGGCTGGCGAATCCTGCTCGGCGCGGCTTTGGCTGCGGGCACCGGCGTCGGCATGGTGTTCCTCAACTTCTCGATGTTCATCCTGCCCCTGTCGCAGGAACTGGGCGTCAGCCGGGGCGATCTCGGTTCGGTCCAGGCGCTGATCGTCACGGCTGCACTGGGTGCGCCGATCATGGGCCGAGCCGCCGACCTGTTCGGAGTGCGCAAGGTCTTCGTCGCCTGCACCCTGCTGGTGGCCTGCGTCCACCTCGCTGCTGCAACCTACGCGAATAGCCTGCTGCACATGGCCCTTGCCATCGCCGCAACGGGATTTTTCGGGATTGGATCAACCGCCGTGGTCCTGACCCGGCCGATCAATGCCCATTTCCGCGAGCATCGCGGCAAGGCGCTGGGATTGATGGCGGTGGGCATTGCCCTGGTCAGCATGGCCTCGCCGCCGCTGATCCAGTGGCTCTTGGATAACCACGGCTGGCGCGCCGGCTTTGTCGGCTTTGCGGCGGCCTCGGTCGGCATCGGGATTCCAGCGGTCCTGTTGCTGCTACCCAACGGTGGGCGCAGCGGCAGCGGGATCGGTACGGAACGACCGGTCGAACCAAGCGATCGCAGTTTCCTGAAGGAGCGGGATTTCTGGCTGCTGACCCTGTCGCTGATCACCATGAGCCTGGCAACGGCGGGTACGGTCAGCCAGCTGGCGCCGATGGTGGTTGACGAGGGAATTGACGTCGCCACGGCCGCCCTGGCCCTGTCGTTCTTTGCCGCCGGGCAATTTGTCGGCCGGCTGGCCGGTGGCTGGCTGCTCGACCTGTTCGAGCCGCGCCGGGTGGCCTTCTTCCTCACCCTGATGCCAGCCGCGGGCTTCATTGTTCTCCTCGGCACCCACGAGATCGTCCCGGCTGCCTTGCTTGCCGCGGCGATCATTGGATTGCAGCAGGGGGCGGAACTGGACATCTTCGCCTATTTCGTCGGCCGCAGGTTCGATGTCGCGCGCTATGGCACGATCTATGGCGCGCTGGCCGGGCTGGGATGGATCGGCAATGTCGGCGGCATGGTCGGCATGGGGCGGATCTATGACCACTTCGGCACTTATGCGCCGGCGCAGGTCATGGGGATTCTGGCACTGGTGGTTTCCGCCGGGCTGGTGCTGATGGTCCGCCTGCCTGACCCGGTAAAGACACCACAGGGATGAGCCAGCCCCCCACGCAGAGCGAATGGACCCAGGGCTGGCGGATCGTCGGAAGCATGGCGATTGCCAATGCGACCGGCATTTCGCTGATGTTCTATACCTTTTCGATGTTCCTGATCCCGATTGCCGAGGAGCTGAAGCTGTCGCGGGGCGAGATCGGGCTGGTCCAGGCCCTGATCATAACTGCCGCCCTGGGGGCGCCAGTACTGGGCCGGATGGCGGATAGCCTAGGCTTCCGTCCGGTCTTCATTGGCGCGACGCTGAGCCTGACCGCGATTCAGGTCGTGCTGGCCATGCTGGTCGACAACCTCACCGGCCTGGCGCTCGCCATAGCCCTGTCTGGCCTGATTGGCGGCGGTGCAACGGCAGTCCTGCTGACCCGCCCGATCAGCGCGCATTTTCGCCAGCACCGTGGCAAGGCGCTTGGCCTCGTCGCGGCAGGGTCGTCCATCTCGACGATGTTCATCCCGCCGCTCCTGCAAGCCGTCATCGCCAGCGAAGGCTGGCGCACCGGCTTTCTCGCGCTCGCCCTGATTGCATCAGTGGTTGGACTGCCGCTGGCACTGGCGCTGCTGCCGCGCAGTGCCGCAGTGGCCCGCTCTGGCCCGATGGCCAGCGGCATTGGTGCCCCGCGTCCATCGTTCCTGAAGGAGCGCGACTTCTGGCTGCTCGTCGGGGCCAACATGCTCGCTTCGCTCAGCATCTCGGGCACGATCAGCCAGCTGTCGCCGATGGTGCAGGATGAGAAACTGTCTGCCCAAACCGCTGCCTTTGCGCTGTCGCTGTTCGCCGCAGGCCAGTTTGCCGGCAAGCTGTTCGGCGGCTGGGCGCTTGACCGGTTCGATCCGCGCCATGTCGCGGTGATCATGACGGCCCTGCCTGCTACCGGCTTCCTGATCTTCCTGGGCGATGATGGCCTTGCCTGGCCGATCCTGCTGGCCTGCGTGATGATCGGGGTCCTCCAGGGCGCCGAGGTCGACATCTTCGCCTACTTCATCGCGCGCCGCTTCGACATTGCGCAATACGGCACGATCTTTGGCGTGCTGCACGGGTTCGGGTGGATCGGCACGGCGCTGGGCATCACCGCCTTTGGCTTCACTTTTGACCTGTTCGGCAGCTACGCCCCGATCCAGCTCGGAGCAGTGATCCTGCTGGTGCTGTCGACCATCCTGTTCCTGCCGCTGCGCTTACGCCAGAGCTAAAGCGCCGCTGAGACCCGTGCTGCCACGTCCAGCGCGCGGCTTTCGGGTACGCCGAGCCCGGTCAGGCCAAGGACGAGCATTTCGCGCAATCGCTCGCTCGCATCACGGCGCGACAGGGCACGCTCGATCGCGTTGAGCTGCATGATCTGGCACAGGCCCAGCCAATACCGCACCCCGCTGCGCGCGGCTTCCGGTCGCGCCAGACCGGCCGCCGAAAGCGCCTCGATGTCGGCGCGGATGCCCTGGTTGAGCCGGTGGTTCAGTCCGGTCGAAAGCTCCAGCCCGCGCAGCATGACGATGCAGTGCTTGCGTTCGGTCAGAGCAAAGTCGAGGGCGACGCGCATGCCGCCCGCCAGCCGCTCGACAGGATCGGTTACATCGGCGTTTGCCGCGCCGACCTTCAGTTCAAGCTCTCCGCGTACGGCCGCACCAAGTTCCGCTGCAAAGCCGGCCTTGTCGGTAAAGTGATTGAAGAAACTGCCCTTGGCCACACCGGCCCGGGCGACGATGTCATCGATCGCGATGGCATCGATCGGTCGCTCTGCCAGCAATTCGAAACCCGCAGTCAAAAGTGCACTGCGGGTGCGTGCGGCACGGGGGCTGAGCTGGACTTCCGGGGCAGTCATGGCGAACCCTTAGCGCACTTGACCGAATGGTCAATTCCTCGTACTTGACCGTTTAGTCAAAAACGAATCACCGGGAGAGGACGCGTCATGAGCGTGATCCGCATCGAAGACATCGCCCACGTGCGCTATGCCGCGCCGGACCTGAAGGCGATGCGCGAATTCCTCGAAGATTTCGGCATGGAAGTGTTCGAAGACCACGGCCGCCTCTATGGCAAAGGCAGCGATGGCCGACCCTTCGTCCATGTGACCGAACCCGGCGAAGCGAAATTCCTCGCCGTCGGTTTCCGCGCGCAGAGCCGCGCCGACCTGGAAGTGCTGGCGGCGCACGAAGGCGTGGCGGTCGAGCCGCTGGGCGAACCGGGCGGCGGGGCAATCGTCCGCCTGACCGATCCCGATGGCTATGCGGTCGAAGTGGTTGCGGGTCAGAAGAACGGCGAGCCTGGCGCCCTCCTCCCGGACCAGCCGGTCAACACCGCCTCGGCAAAGCCGCGCTTTCGCCAGACGGTCAGGCTCGAGCCCGCCCCCGCCCATGTTCGCCGCATAGGCCATGCCGTGCTGAAGGTGAGCGACTTCCGCCGCTCGGAAAAGTGGTACAAGGATCGCTTCGGCTTCCTCACTTCGGACGAGGTTGAAGCGGCCAAGGACGTGCCGCTGGGCGCCTTCATGCGCTGCGACCGGGGTGACAAGCCCGCCGATCACCACACCCTGTTCCTGGCCCAGCTACCGGGGGAGCTGGGCATCCTCCATGCCGCATTCGAAGTCGCCAACCTCGACGACCTGATGCTCGGCCATCAGCACCTCAAAACGAAGAAGCGCGAAGCCGCCTGGGGCGTCGGCCGCCACATCATGGGCAGCCAGGTGTTCGACTACTGGCGCGACCCCTGGGGGCATGAACTGGAGCACTGGACCGACGGTGACCTGCTGACCGCCGCCGATCCCCCGCAAGTCCAGCCGCTCAGCGCGCTGCTGGCCGTGCAATGGGGCAGCCCGCACCCGATGTATGCCGCCCGGACCGACGCCTGAGCCACCCTCTCCCCTTCGCAAGGACCACCAGTCATGAAGCTCGCTACCTATACCGCCAATGGCACCACCCGCACGGGGATCGTCGTCGGCGATGCCATCATCGACACCGGAGTCGACGGCACGATGATCGACCTGATCCGCGACTGGGACGCGCTGAAGCCGCAACTTGACGCCCGCGCCGCCGCCGGTGGCGGCATGCCGCTGACCTCGGTCCGGCTGGAAGCCCCGGTCCAGCGCCCGGGCAAGATCTTTGCCATCGGCCTCAACTAT
>CAZNBX010000086.1:0-6785 GCA_964571305.1 uncultured Novosphingobium sp. | reverse complement strand
GACCATGATGCCGTCGGCCAGTTCAATGATTTCCTCCAGCCGGTCGACGGCGGCGGGCTTTTCGATTTTGGCCATCAGCGCGGTATCGGTCGAACCGATCAGGCGGCGCGCCTCGGCAACGTCTTCGGGGCGCTGGACGAAGGACAGGGCGATCCAGTCAGCTCCTTGGTCAAGCGCAAAGGCAAGGTCGCGGCGGTCCTTTTCGGTCAGGGCCGGGATCGGCACGACCGCATCGGGCACGTTGACGCCCTTGCGGTCGGAGATCACGCCGCCGACTTCGGCCGAGCAGAGGATGCGGTCTTCGTTCGCCTCGATTACGCGCAGCTTCAGCTTGCCATCGTCGATCAGCAGACGCTGTCCCTTGTGGAGGACGCCGAACAGCTCGGGGTGCGGCAGGCAAACCCGGTTCTCGTCACCCGGGGTCGGATCGCGGTCAAAGGTGAAATGGCCCGAATGGCGGATCACCGCGCGGCCTTCCTTGAAAGTGCCAACGCGCAGCTTCGGTCCTTGCAGGTCGCAGAGGATCGCTAAGGGCTTGCCCAGGTCCTTTTCCACCGCGCGAATTGCCGCAATCGTCTGGGCATGGGTCTCGTGGTCGCCGTGGCTCATGTTGACGCGAAACGCGTCGGCCCCGGCGCGCAGCAGCTTTTCGATCATTTCCGCGCTGCGGCTGGCGGGGCCCAGCGTCGCCAGAATTTTCACTTTGCGCCCGCGCGGGTCGATCTTGGCCAAGGGGTAAGTCCTTCCTGTTCTTGCTGCTCCTATGGCAGGGGGTGGTAAAAAGTTGAAGGACCGATGCTGTGGCGGCTTACGTAAATACGAATGCGGCTTGATCGACGTATCCACAGCGAAGCCACTGCCCAAACGTCTGGCGTGTTGGCGAGAGCTTGATGAGGAACGCACCCGGCCACTAAGAGCGCGGCAACTGATTCTCTCTCATTCACCGGAGCTTCCCATGTCCAACGCCACCGACGACCGCCTGCGCCTGCTGATCGAGCGCATCGAACGCCTCGAAGAGGAAAAGAAGGGCATCGCCGACGACGTGAAGGACGTTTATGCCGAAGCAAAGGCAGTCGGTTACGATGCCAAGATCATCCGTCAGATCGTCCGCCTGCGGAAAATGAAGCCGGATGATCGCGCCGAAATGGAAGCGTTGCTGGATACTTACAAGGCGGCACTCGGCCTCGGCTGACCGGGTGGGCTTCGGCCCACTTTGCAAGGCGCGCGGGCTTGGCTAACCTCTACCCAACTGAACAGGGGAGAGTTTTCCATGCGCCGTATCATGCTTGCCGCCATTGCCGTGCTTGCCTCGGGCAGTGCCGGGGCAGCGATGGCCCAGCCTGCACCGACCGAAGTCACCTATATCCACGCGGGCAAGCTGCTGGACCGCCCGGGGCAGGCGCCGCGCGGTCCGTCGACCATCATCGTTCGTAACGGCACCATTGCCGAGGTGCGCGACGGGATCGTTGCGCCCGAGGCCGGGGCCAAGGTGGTGGAACTGGGCGACCGCTTCGTCCTGCCCGGGCTGATCGACATGCACGTTCACCTGTTCAACCTTGGGGACCCGCTCAAGGCGCGGCTAGAGGCGACGACGCGTGACCGCGAGGACGATCTCTTCACCGCCACTGCCAATGCGCGTGCGAACCTGATGGCTGGTTTCACCACCGTGCGCGATCTTGGCGGTCCGCCGCGCGGGGTGCGGGCGCTGCGCGATGCGATTGCCCGGGGCGACGTCGCTGGCCCGACCGTGGTCAATGCGGGTGAAATGCTCTCGGTCTCGGGCGGCCACGGCGATCTCGGCGGGCTTAACGAGCAAAGCTATGAGGCGTTTCACCCGCGCGATTACAACAATGTCTGCAACGGCGCGGATGACTGCCGCCGCGCCGCGCGCGAACAGATCCGGCTCGGCGCAGGTGTGATCAAGTTCGCCGCGACCGGAGGGGTCCTGTCGAACGTGGCGGGCGGCCTCGGCCAGCAGATGACTTCCGAGGAAATGAAGGCGATCATCGACACCGCCCATTCCTTTGGTCGCAAGGCGGCGTCGCACAGCCATGCCAAGGAAGGCACCATGGCTGCCGTCAATGCCGGGGTGGACACGATCGACCACGGTACTTTCCTCGACGAACCGACCGTCAAGGCGATGATCCAGCACGGCACCTGGTTGGTGCCGACGATGATCGCCAGCGTCACTGCGGCGGAGCAGGCTCGTTCGGGCGCGCTACCGCCAGCGACCATTGCCAAGGCCGAACAGGCGGTCGCAGCGGCCAGGGCGAGCCATATGCTGGCGATCCGCATGGGCGTGAAGATCGCGTTCGGCACCGATACCGGGGTTTCGCGCCACGGCGAGAATGCCAAGGAATTCGCGCTGATGGTCGACCGCGGCATGACGACGATGGCGGCAATTGCTGCGGCAACGGTCGGCGCGGCTGAAGCAATTGGACAGGGCGGCAAGCTGGGCGTGATTGCCCCGGGCATGCCGGCCGACATCATCGCGGTCGCCGGCGATCCGCTGACTGACGTCACCCGGCTGGAAAAGGTCAGCTTCGTGATGAAGCAGGGCCGCGTCTTCAAGCAGGACGGCGCGAACTGAGCCGCACGGTTGTGCGACTGGCCTCGCTCCGCTAGGGGCGGGGCAATTTTCCAACCCTAGCTGACGGCAGTTCTCATGGCAGGCCATTCCAAATTCAAGAACATCATGCACCGCAAGGGCGCGCAGGACAAAAAGCGTGCCGCGCAGTTTTCCAAGTTGTCGCGCGAAATCACCGTCGCGGCCAAGATGGGCATGCCCGATCCGGACATGAACCCGCGCCTGCGCGCCGCGGTCAACGCCGCCCGCGCCCAGTCGATGCCCAAGGACAACATCCAGCGCGCGATTGAAAAGGCGAGCAAGGGCGAAGGCGATAACTACGAAGAAGTGCGCTACGAAGGTTACGGTCCGGGCGGCGTTGCCCTGATCGTCGAGGCGCTGACCGACAATCGCAACCGCACCGCGACCAACGTCCGCACAGCCTTTGCCAAGAACGGTGGCAATCTCGGCGCTTCGGGCGCGGTCAGCCATGGTTTCGAACGTCTTGGCCTGATCGAATATGCCGCTTCGGCCGGTGACGAGGACAAGGTCCTCGAAGCCGCGATCGAGGCTGGTGCCGACGACGTCGAAAGCGACGACGACGGTCACGCGATCTGGGTTGCGGTGGAAAACCTTCACCCCGTCGCGCGCGAACTGGAAAAGACCCTAGGCGAAGCCGAAGGGGTCAAGCTGGCCTGGCGCCCGAGTCTCAAGACCGAAGTCGGCGAAGGCGATGCGGCGACGCTGCTCAAGCTGATCGACGTGCTCGACGACGATGATGACGTGCAAACCGTCTGGGGCAATTACGAGATCTCCGACGAAGTCATGGCAAAGTTGGGCTGAGCCCTAATGTTTGGCCTCGTCGCAAAGGCACTCCTTTCCGGCGTGCTGATCGTGGCCATTGCCGAAATCGGCAAGCGCCTGCCCGCGATGGGTGCGCTGGTCGCTTCGCTTCCCTTGGTATCGGTGCTGGGCATGATGCTGTTGTGGCATTCCCGGCCCGATGCCGAGAACGTGGCGGTCCATGCCGGGGCGACCGTCTGGTACGTGTTGCCCAGCCTGCCGATGTTCCTGCTGATCCCAACCATGCTGCGCCACGGTAGCGGGTTCTGGCTGGCGCTACTGGCAGGCTGCGCGCTGACCGTGGTGTTATACCTGGGCATGTCCCATTTCGGCCCGCGTTTCGGGCTGCGGCTGTGACGTGCTAATCATCGGCCTCGACCCCTCGCTGTCTTGCACCGGTTGGGGTGTCATCGCGAAAAACGGGAACCGGCTCAGCCATATCGCCAATGGTCAGGTGAAGACCGATCCCAAGCTGTCGCTGCCAGAGCGGCTGGTGATCCTTGATCGCGAGCTGACCGATGTGATCCTGCACTACCGCCCGGAAAGCGGTGCGGTGGAGGAAGTCTTCGTCAACAAGAACGCCCAATCGACTCTCAAATTGGGCCAGGCGCGGGGGGTTTGCCTGCTTACCCTGGCGCGGGCCGGGCTCGACGTTGCCGAATATGCCGCGCGGCTGGTGAAAAAGGCGGTGGTTGGTACCGGCGCTGCGGAAAAGGCGCAGGTCCAGGCGATGCTCGGCGTCCTTCTCCCCGGGGTGAAGCTGGCCGGGGCCGACGCCGCCGATGCGCTTGCCGTTGCCATCGCTCACGCACACCTCAGCCGTTAAGGCCAGCAAGGCGCGGTTCAGGCTGCATCGCTAAGCAGAAATCCGGGGGCCAACCGGAGACGCTGATGCAATTGCCCAAGACTTTCGCGTTCGCTGCCCTGGCCGGCCTGGCCCTGTCGGGCTGCGTGGCAAGCCGCTACCAGATTTCGGACGCGCTGATGCGCTATGGCCTCGACCGCAGCGAGGCGAGCTGTGCGGCCGAATTCCTGCGCGGGCATCTTTCGACCGGGCAGGTCAATCGCCTGGCCGATGCGGCGCGATATTATGACACGGGCGGACGCATGACCTTTGGCGATCTGATCCGCGTCGCAGGAAGAGTGAACGATGGCGACGTGATGCTCCAGGTCGGCGCGGCTGCCCTGGCCTGCAAGATCGGCGCGGACATTCCCTTGCCACGGTTCTGATCGGGCCGTCTTCCACAGTTTTGTTCGCCACTTGTTCCTTTTGCTTGCCGAACCTTTCGCGGCGGGCTAACCCCGGGGCATGATCGCCAAGCTGACCGGCACCCTCGATGATTTCGGCCCTGACTGGGCGGTGATCGACGTTGGCGGTGTCGGCTACCTGGTCCAATGCAGCGCGCGGACGCTGGCGGCGCTGGGCGTGCGCGGGGACCGGGTGACGGTTCACACCGAAATGCAGGTGAGCGAAAACGACATGCGCCTGATCGGCTTTGCCAGCGGCGGGGAGCGGGAATGGTTCCGGCTGCTCACCGGCGTGCAGGGCGTCGGCAGCAAGATGGCGCTGGCGGTACTTTCCGCCCTGACGGTCGAAGAATTGCAGCGCGCCTGCGCCGCTACCGACGCCGCCATGGTCGCGCGTGCGCAAGGCGTGGGGCCGAAGCTGGCCGCGCGGATCGTCAACGAACTGAAAGACAAGGCTGGCGCGCTGCCGTCCGGCAGCGGCGCTGCCATGGCCGCGGCCCCGGCTGGTTCGGCCAGCGCGGATGCGGTTTCCGCACTCCAGAACCTTGGCTTCAAACCTAATGTCGCGACCGATGCGGTGGCCCGTGCGCTTGACGAACTGGGCGATGGAGCCGGTCTCAACGACCTCGTCCGCGTCGCGCTGAAAAGGGCGACGGGATGACCGATAACCCGCTTCTTGCCGCAGCGCGCCAGAGCGAGGATGCCGATGCGGCGCTTCGGCCCAAGTCGCTGGCTGAATTCGTTGGCCAGGCGGCGGCGAAGGACAACCTTCGCGTTTTCATCGAGTCCGCCAGGTCGCGGCGCGAGGCGATGGATCATGTGCTGTTCTGTGGTCCTCCGGGGCTGGGCAAGACCACTCTGGCGCAGATCGTCGCCAAGGAGCTTGGGGTCGGTTTCCGCGCCACCAGCGGTCCGGTGATTGCCAAGGCGGGGGACCTGGCCGCGCTGCTGACCAACCTCGAAGAAGGCGACGTCCTGTTCATCGACGAGATTCACCGCCTCAATCCGCAAGTTGAGGAAGTGCTCTATCCGGCGATGGAAGACCGCGCGCTTGACCTGATCATCGGCGAGGGACCCTCGGCGCGCTCGGTGCGGATCGACCTGCCGCCGTTTACCCTGGTCGGCGCAACCACCCGCCAGGGCTTGCTGACCACGCCGCTGCGCGACCGGTTCGGCATTCCGGTGCGGCTCAACTTCTACACGGTCGCTGAACTGGAAAAGGTCGTGACGCGCGGGGCCGGACTGCTTGGCATCGGCATTGACCCGGAAGGCGCGCGTGAGATTGCCCGCCGCGCACGCGGAACGCCGCGTGTCGCCGGGCGTCTGCTGCGCCGGGTGCGCGACTTTGCCCACGTTGGCGGGGACGGGACCATCACCCGCGAGCTGGCCGACAGCTCGCTGACCCGGTTGGAAGTGGACGCGCTCGGCCTCGATGCGATGGACCGGCGCTACCTGAACATGATCGCGGACATCTACAAGGGCGGGCCGGTCGGTGTGGAAACGCTGGCAGCGGGCCTGTCGGAGCCGCGCGATACGATAGAGGATGTAATCGAGCCGTATCTGATCCAGCTTGGCCTGATTGCCCGGACCGCGCGCGGGCGCTGCCTGAATGATCGTGGCTGGCAGCACCTCGGCCTTGCTCCGCCGAGCGGTTCGCAGACCCGACTGTTCGACGCAGAGGGATAGTCGCCGGACCTACACCAAATTCCATCAGACATGAAAAAAGGCGGCGGAACCGGAAGTCCCGCCGCCCTTTTCTTGTCCAATCAGGCTAGCTTAGGCAGCCAACTTGCGCAGCACGTAGTGCAGGATGCCGTCGTTCATGAAGTACTCGACTTCGTTGGCGGTATCCATGCGGCACAGTGCGGTGAAGGTGAACTTCGAACCGTCCTTGCGGGTGACTTCGACCGTCACGTCCTGACGTGGCTTGAGATCGGACACACCGTGGATTGTGAAGGTGCAGTCACCGTCGAGGCTCAGCGTTTCACGGTTGTCGCCCCCCATGAACTGCAGCGGCAGAACGCCCATGCCGACCAGGTTCGAACGGTGGATACGTGCAAAGCTTTCGACGATCACGGCGCGGACGCCGAGCAGGTTGGTGCCCTTAGCCGCCCAGTCACGGCTGGAG
>CAZNBX010000085.1:0-6828 GCA_964571305.1 uncultured Novosphingobium sp. | reverse complement strand
TCGAAGAACATCCCGTGCAGGTGGATCGGGTGGGCCATCATGGTGTTGTTGACCAGTTTGACCCGCACGCGCTCTTTCCAGGCAAACCGGATCGGAACGTCGCTGACCGCATTGTACATGCGCCCGTCGAACGACCACATGTAGCGTTCCATGTTGCCGGTCAGGTGCAGCTCAAGCAGGCGCGACGGTTCGCGGGTATCGGCATTCGGCTCCAGCGCGCTGAGCATACGGTAATTGAGCACGCGGTGCTTTACGTCGCGCAGGCCCAGGCCGGGATCGCCCATCTTGTCGACCGGGGCCATGGAGACCATGTCGATCCCCGGACCTATCTCGACATCCGGCGGCAACAGCGAGACGTCGCGCATCGACATGCCATCCATCGAGTGGCTCGCCTTTGGCTTCTCACTGTGACCGCCGGCGTGATTCATGCCTTCGTGCCCACCACTGCCAGAGCCGTGGTTCATACCCATGTCGGCCATGGTCAGCAGCGGCGGTTCGCGCAGGGCTGGGACCGCTGCCCGCGCACCCGGACGGCTCGTCAGCATGGCCAGCGCCATGCCCGAGCGGTCCATTGATTCGCAGACGATGGCATAGGCCTCTGGCCCGCGCGGCTCGACCACCACGTCATAGGTTTCGCCGACCGCGATCTGCAATTCGTCAACCTCGACCGGGCGCACGTTCTGCCCGTCGGCGGCGATCACCGTCATCGCCAGGCCGGGAATGCGGACGTTGAAATAGGTCATTGCCCCGCCGTTGATCAGGCGCAGCCGCACCTTCCCGCCGGGGTTGAACAGGTATTCCATCCCTTCCCGCGGACCGCGTCCATTGGCGAGGTAGGTATAGGTCGGCGCACTGACGTCGGCGATGTCGGTCGGGGCCATGCGCATCTGCGCCCACATCCGCCGCTCTTCCCCGCTCATCGGGTACTTGTCGGTCCAGCTGGGCATCTGGCGGTTGAAATAGTGCTCGCCGGTGCGCAGCCGCTGCATGATGAAATGGGGGTGGAGCGGGGTGAACTCGCTGAGCAACAGGATATAGTCGCGGTCGACCTGAACCGGCTCGCCCGCAGCCGGTTCGATGATCAGCGGACCATAATGGCCGGTCTGCTCCTGCAGTCCAGAATGGCTGTGATACCAATAGGTCCCGGCCTGCCGCACCGGGAATTCATAAGTGAAGGTCTGGTGCGGCTTGATGCCCGGAAAGCTGACCCCCGGGACGCCGTCGAACTGGAACGGCAGCAACAGGCCGTGCCAGTGGATCGAGGTGTCCTCGTCCAGGTGGTTGGTCACGTTGATGCGAACGTTCTGCCCTTCGCGCAGGCGGACCAGCGGTCCGGGGACGCTGCCGTTGACCACGACGCCATGCCCGCGCCGCCCCTGCACCGTGCGCATGCCCGCTCCGACAGAGAGGTCGATCACGGCGCCGCTGACCTCGTCAAAGCCCGGGCGGATCACGCCCGTGGCATGACCGCCCATGCTGTGCCCTTGCGCCCAGGCCGGCGTGGCGGCCAGCGCGGCGCCCGCGCCCAGCCCCCGGATCAAACCGCGCCGTGAAACCTCGATCAGATCGGACACATCTTGCTCCTGCTTGCGATCCGAGGCATAGGATACCCCCGTGGGGTATGCAAGAGGGCGTAGGGATGGGCCAGGGTAAGCAGGATGCAATCAACCGGCTGAAACGGATCGAAGGGCAGGTGCGCGGCATTGCCCAGATGCTTGCGGACGATCGCTATTGCATCGATGTCTTGCACCAATTGGCGGCAGTCCGCGCCGCACTGGCCAAGGTCGAAAGCGCGGTGCTGAAGGACCATGCCGCCTGCTGCGTCAACGAGGCGATTGCTTCCGGCGATGCGGGCGAGCAGCGCGCCAAGTTCAACGAACTGGTCGACCTCCTGGAAAAAGTGCGGCGCTAGCCAGCGCCCACGGCAAAGCGATTGACGAATCTCCCCGAATGGTGCCAAGCGGCCCTGCGCGCACTCAGCGCCACCCGAGCGGGTATAGCATAGTGGTAATGCACCAGCTTCCCAAGCTGGCTAGAGGGGTTCGATTCCCCTTACCCGCTCCAACTTCCGGATTTTCACGTTCGATAACCGTCAGGCCTTGCGCGTCTTCGAGGAGCGAGGGCGTGCGCCGTGGCGAAAGGCTTTCAGGCGCAGCACGCCAGGAGTCTTGCCTGGTTCGCCTTCGTTTGATTGCAATCTTGCGAGGAGACTGTCGAACGCACCATCGACAATCGGTGGATTGCGCAGGCGATCGCGTGCGCCCCGGCGGTGGAGGTCCTCACGGGAAAACTGGATATCGATCTGATGGCTGCCCGCCATGGTGAACCTCGAACGGATTACGTGCGTAGTGGGACAGAAAGCCTCTCCGCGTCGCTGGTTCCAAGCTCAGGAAATATAATTCCGGGCGTGGCCGCGATGCAACGGTCCTGGTTTGGGGCGAAACACCTTTCCCCGCCCCAAAAATAAGAAATTATACGTATTTTAGTATCGAAACAGGTGCATTAACTTCCGAATTGAACATTTGCGGGTGATTCCAGCGGGACGAACGATCGTGAAATCTGCTCTGAAGATTGTCGCTTACACGAACAGCAGCGAGACAGAGGGCACTATTGCGCTACTGGAAGTGGCCATCGCCGCAATGACGCGGTCCGGCTTCACCGAATGCGCGGAAATGGCGGACATGGCGCTGCATCAGTTCATCGAAGAGACCGTGTTGCGACTGGCCTGTGAAGACATGCCGCTGGACGCCACGCGGCACTAGGCTGGTCTGGCCTTTCTGAATTTGGAAAGGCGTTGAATCGCTTCATCAAGCGTCGCATCGTGCTTGGCAAAGCACAGGCGCAAATAGCCCTTTTCAGGAGCCTCGGCATAGAAGGCGGAGACGGGGATCGAGGCAACGCCCGCTTCGCGGATCAGGCGCTCGGCCACGACCGTGTCGTCGGCAGGCAGCCCGGATGCGCAAAGGTCAATCGTGACGAACCAGGTGCCGCTGGAGGGCAGCACGGCAAAGCCTGCTTCGGTCAGTCCAGTGACCAGTTGTTCCTTGGCCGCAGCATAGCGGGCGCGGTGTTCGCGGTGCCATTCGGCGGGGAGGCCCAACGCTTCGCTAACCGCCCATTGCAACGGAGTTGCCGTCGTAAAGGTGAGGAACTGATGGCGCGCGGCCACCACAGCGGCGAGGCGGGGTGCTGCGACAGCCCAGCCGACCTTCCACCCGGTCATCGAAAAGAGCTTGCCCGCCGAGGCGATCTTGACCGTGCGTTCCGCCAGTGCAGGCAAGGCAAGTGGCGAGAGGTGCGGCGTGCCATCGAACACCATGCCCTCCCACACCTCGTCGCAGACCAGCCAGAGGTCGTGCGCTTCGGCCAGCTTGCCGACCCCTTCCAGTTCGGCGCGGGTCAGCATTGTGCCGGTGGGATTGTTCGGGGTGTTGAGGACGATGCCGCGCGTCCTGGGGCCGATAGCGACAGCCAGCTTGTCCAGCGGCAGGGTCCAGTGCGGTGGCTCCAGGCTGACCAATTTGGCAGTGCCGCCGGCCCATTGCACCAGCGGCAGATAGGCATCGTAAAGCGGCTGGACCAGGATCACTTCGTCGCCGGGTCGGACCAGGGCGAGCAGGCTGGCGGCCAACGCCTCGGTCGCGCCCGAAGTCACGACCACGTTGTCTGCCGACAAGCTCAGCTCCTGCTCGCGGGAATAGTAGGCGGCGACCGCCGCACGCAGTTCGGGCAGGCCGCGCATCGGCGGGTACTGATTGGAATGCCCGGCCAGCGCGCGCCGTGCGGCTTCAACCAGTGCGGCCTGCTCGTCCATGTCGGGAAAGCCTTGGCCGAGGTTGATCGCACCCAGCTCGCGGGCAAGACCCGACATGGTTTCGAAAATGGTCGTGCTGGCAGGGCCGGAAAGCCGCTCGGCAAGGCTGGTCATGGCGATGGCCTAGCCTGTGACTAGGCGGCCAGCAATGCCTGCCAGCCGGCCTCCAGCGCTTGCTTGTCGCCGGTCCCGAAAACGTGGCGGTCGGGCCGGACGAGAACTGCCTCGACCTGGTGGCTGTCGAGCCATGTTTCCAGAGCCTCCCGGAACGGTGCAAGGTCTGCCTTGGCCAGCCGTTCCCGGTCGAGCAACCACTGCCCCTCACCGAGGACAGCATCGAGCCGCTGGCCATCCGCCACGGGCTGCGGAAAATAGCTGCCGGCGCCGTTGGTCCCCGCCATGATCGCGCCGCCGGAAATTGGCGGGTATTGGACCGGCCCATCCGGCAGCTTGCCTAGCGCCCGCGCCAGCTTGAACTTCATGTTGCGCACGAATGCATCCCATTTGCTGGTGATGCAGACGATCCGGCCCATCATCACCGCCATGTCGATCGTGGCGCGCAGGTTGGGGCCACGTTCCTGCTTGTAGGTGTCGAGCAGGGTATCGGGAGCACCGCGCAGAACGGCGCCAAGTTTCCACGCCAGGTTCATCGCATCGCGCAGGCCCGAGCACATGCCCTGCCCGGCGAAGGGCGGGGTCTGGTGCGCGGCATCGCCGGCCAGCAGCACGCGGCCCTTGCGCCATTGTTGGGCAATGCGGGCGCGGAAGGTGTAAACCGCCTTGCGCTCCAGCCGGATCGCGCCCTTGACGTTCCAAGGTTCCAGCAACTTTTCGACGGAGGCATCGTTGCTGACCTGCTCTGGCGATTCACCGGGCAGGATCATGAATTCCCAGCGATGGCGGCCCTGGCCCATCAACACGCAGGTAGTCGGGCGCGAGGGGTCGCAGATTTGCAGGTTCACTTGCGGTAAGCGCGAAGCGTCATCCACCAGCGCATCGACCACCAGCCACGGCTCTTCGAAATTGAGGTCTTCAAACACGATGCCGCTGGCCTCGCGTACCGGGCTGCGGGCGCCATCGGCTCCTACCAGATAGCGCGCACGGACCTGGAGTTCGCCGTCTGGCGTGGCGATGGTGGCGGTAATCCCGGCCGCGTCTTCGGCAAAGGATCGCAGTTCCCAGCGGCTTTCCAGCCGCGCGCTGGGCAGTTCGGCGAGGCGGGCGCGCAGGGCGGCTTCGACCGAGGGTTGGTGGATCATGTTGGCACCGGGCCAGCCGCCGGGGCCGGTCTGCGCGCTACCTTCAAAGCGCAGCAGGACCTGGCCATTGGCGGTCAGAAAGTCATAGCGATCTGTCGTGCGACTGGTTGCGGCCACGGCATCCGCCACCCCGGCCGCTTGCAGGATGCGCATCGTTTCGTGATCGAGATGGGCGGCACGCGGCAGCGGATAGATGTCTGCCTCCTTCTCGGCGATCAGCACCGACACGCCTTGCTGGGCCAGCAGGATTCCCAGGGTCACCCCGGTCGGGCCGCCCCCGGCAATCAGGACATCGCATTCGATCGGGTTCATGGCTGCTGGCTCCTGCTGGGGTTCCGCTGGTGGCTTCAGAGTGTGATCAACATGCCGTCTTCGGCGACGGTCAGCTTGCCGCGGTAATGCTCCGCTATCCCCTGCACGAAGAGCCGTCGGGCGAGAAAACCGTCGGGGTAGGGGATCATGTGGGTCAGGACGAGATGCTTCGCCTTGGCCTGCTCGGCCTGCTTGGCGAGGGCGATGGTGTCTGCATGATAGGGGATCGTGCGCTCAATCACTTCAGCGTCAAAGTCGCGTCTGATGGCCCGCATCTGCGGAATGGCCTGGCGGACCATGTGGGTGGCATAGGCTTCGTGCACCACCAGGTCGGCACCCTTCATCGCGTCAAGATAGACCGGGCTGATCTCGGTATCGCCACTGATGAATACCTTTTTCCCAGCATAGCTGAGGGTGTAGCCCAGCGCGGGCTTGACCGGATCGTGGACCACCAGCGTGGCATCGACCGTGATCCCGTCGTGGTCATAGACGCGGGTGCTGCGCTGGCCTTGCGCGAACTGGATTTCCAGCGGGACGCCGCGTGCCACCGCGCGGGTGGCATTGAGGTGCGGCATGTTGGCGGCGCGGTAGCCTTCGTCGAGGGCATAGGCTTGGCCCAGCCCGTCGAGCACCTGGCGCATGCCGACCGGGCCCTGCACTTCCAGCGGGGTCTTGCGGCCCCAGATCCAGACTGAATTGATCAGCGGCGCGAGGTCGTTGAAGTGGTCCGAATGGAAATGGGTGATGAACACCCGGGTCAGATCGTTGATCGGTACTTTCGACCGCGCAAGCGAGCGCACCGCGCCGTCGCCGACGTCGAACAGGAACAATTTCCCTCCCGCCGCGATCAGGGTGCAAGACTGCGCCTTGGCTGCGCTCACTTCGGGCGAGCCGGTGCCGCAGAGCAGGACGCGGATGTGCTCGTCCTTTTGCAGCAAGGTCTGGTCCGGCTTTTCCAGCAGGCGCTGGCGGATCACGTGATCGGTCAGGCGCTGCTGGTTGAGCATCAGCGCGCCGATGGCCAGCACCACCAGCGCGGCTGCGGCGATAACAATCTTGCGGGTCACGGCGCCTTAGCCTTCTGCGGTCATCGTGCCTTCGATGTGGCCGAGCTTGTCGATCTCGGTCCGCACGACGTCTCCGGCCTTGAGGAACTGCCGCGGGTCCATTGCCGCGCCGATTCCGCCGGGGGTGCCGGTGAACAGGCAATCGCCGGGTTCCAGGGTCATCCCCATCGAAAGGTGTTCGACCTGCTGCCAGACATTGAACACCAGGTGCTGCGTGTTCGAATCCTGCCGCTTCTCACCATTGACGAAGCAGCGGATGCCGAGGCCATGCGGATCGCCCAGTTCGTCGGCGGTGACGATCCACGGGCCCATCGGCGCGTGGGTATCAAAGCTCTTGCCCAGCGACCATTGCGGCCCGGCGTGCTGCCACATCCGC
>CAZNBX010000084.1:4776-6855 GCA_964571305.1 uncultured Novosphingobium sp. | reverse complement strand
GCCACTGGAAATCTATAATCAAGAATCGTGCCAGAGGCCTGCATAGCGCCCTAGTCCAAGCGCAAGCTTTCCGAAAGGGCGGATTCGCAAGATTTGAATCGCGCAGCGGGTCTGTGCGTAATTTATGCAATGGGCAGGCGGCGTTTCGCTTGCCTCATTTTTCAGCAGTGCTGCCTAAATTTCAGGCAATCAGAGTGACAGGCCGAGCGTTTCTTCCAGGCCCGCCATCAGGTTCAGGCTCTGCACCGCCGCGCCGCTCGCGCCTTTGCCAAGGTTGTCGAGCCGGGCGATCAGCCGCGCCTGCGACCCGTCCGCCGCGCCGAAGACCCACAGGTCCAGCCGGTCAGACGGCTGCATCGAGCGGCGCAGCAGCATTTCGTCCAGCGGCTCGTCATGCACGGTCACGATCTTGCTGCCGGTATAGTAATCGACCAGCGCCATGCGCAGTACTTCCGGCGATCCGGCCAAGGGCATCACCGACAGCGGCAGCGGCACTTCGACCACCATGCCGCGATGCGCCGGGATCACCGAAGGCGCAAACAGCGGCGGGACCGAGAGCCCGGCATAGGTCTGCATTTCCGGCACGTGCTTGTGGCCCATGGCCAGGCCATAGGTACGGAAGGCGATGTCGGGATCGTCCTCGAACCGCTGGATCAGTGCCTTGCCGCCGCCCGAATAGCCGGACACGGCGTTGACCGTGTAAGGCCAGTCGGCGGGTAGCACCCCGGCGCGGACCAGCGGCGCGATCAGGGCGAGGAAGCCGGTCGGGTAACAGCCGGGATTGGACACCCGCGTTGCATTGGCCACGGCTTCGCGCCCGGCCACTTCAGGAAAGCCATAGGTCCAGCCGTCCGCTACCCGGTGCGCGGTCGAGGCGTCGATGATCCGCACCTTGCTGCCTTCGGCCATGGCAACCGCTTCCCGCGCGGCGTCGTCAGGCAGGCACAGCACGGCAAAGTCCGCTGCGTGGAAGGCGTCGCGCCGCGCCGAGGCGCTCTTGCGCTGTTCATCATCGAGGATGATCAGCTGGAATTCGCTGGGCGGCGCGAGGCGTTCGACGATTTCGAGGCCGGTGGGTCCGGCGGCGCCATCGATGAAAACGGTGTGGGGCATAGTGATCAGGTCCGTTCGTCCTGAGGAAGCTGTGAAGCCGGAAGCCAGTTTGAAATCAGACTTTCGACAGGTTCAGTCCCGTCCTCGCTAAAAGCGGGAACGGAGAAAATCAGCTTCGTCGCTGTTCCAGCGCGTCGATCGGGAGATAACCGACGAAGCGGTCTTCGCCGGCCTGGCCCCATGCCCAGCCGCCGGTGATGTCGAGCAAGTTGAACAGGGTACCGCCCGCCAGTTCCTCGCGGACCTCGGATTCCGCGCTGTTCAGCGCATGGAGCTTGGCCCCGGCAGCGACGACCGTTTGCGCCATCGGCACTGCGTAGTGCGGGACGAAGCAGCGACCGGCGAGGCGGATGTGCGCCAGGTCTCCGCGCACCGGCCAATGCGCGGCGTCCAGCTTTTCTGCTGGGCCGGAAAGGGTCAATTGCCCGGTCGGGATCGCTGTGGCGGTCAAAACTGTAGTGTCCCCAAACTGGAAGATGGGGCGATTAGCGCCGCTTTGCCCGACTAGCAAGCTATCCATAACGGCGCTTCAGCATACCCCAGGCCGCGCGCAGCCCCAGCGCCTCGCCGCCCTTGGGACGGCCGGGCTTGGCATTGGGCCGCCAGGCAAAGGTGTCGAAGTGCGCCCAGTCGGTTCCCTCGGGCACAAAGCGGTCGAGGAACAGGCCCGCGACCGAAGCCCCGGCAAAGCCGTTCGAGGCGGAATTGTTCAGGTCCGCCACGTCGCTCTTCAGGTATTCGCGGTAGCCATCGTGCAGCGGTAGGCGCCAGCAGCGGTCGTCCGCCGCTTCCCCTGCCTTGAGCAGCTCGTCCGCCGTTTCGTTGCGCCGGGTCATCAGGGCGGGCAGGTCCGGCCCCAGCGCAACCCGCGCCGCGCCGGTCAGGGTGGCGAAATCGACGACCAGTTCGGGCTTTTCCTCGCCCGCGCGGGTCAGGGCGTCGCCCAGCACCAGACTTCCTTCGGCA
>CAZNBX010000084.1:0-4766 GCA_964571305.1 uncultured Novosphingobium sp. | reverse complement strand
GCCCGGGCGGCATGCCCAGCTGGGCCAATGCGAGGGCAGGGGCCGCGCCGCCCATGTCCTTCTTCATAAGCAGCATGGCGGAGGAGGGCTTGATGTCGAGACCGCCGGAATCGAAGCAAACGCCCTTGCCGACAATCGCGATCTTGGGGTGCTTTTCATCGCCCCAGTGCAGTTCGATCATGCGCGGGGCGTGGCTGCGCGCGGCAGCCCGGCCGACGCCGTGAACCATCGGAAAGCCGCGTTCCAGCGCATCGCCGCTGGTTACCTTGAATTCGGCGCGGTGGGCCTTGGCGATGATTTGCGCCTCATGCTCCAGCTGGGCCGGGCCCATGTCCTCGGCTGGGGTGTTGACCAGGTCGCGGACCAGCGCGACCGCCGCGGCTTCGGCCAGGACCGGCTCGATCGCGGCGACGTCCTGGGTCAGCAGCACGCGCGGGCCTTCCTCGCTCGGCTTGGAAAGGTAGCGGTCGAACCGGTATTGCCCGCTGACCCAGCCGAACAGGGCCGGACCGGGCTCACCCCCGGCGCGGCGGTAGGTGCCGGCGGGCAGGACTTCGGCCAGCTTGGCCATGCACCAGCTCGACAGGCTTTCGGTATTGGCGACGCCCGATACGACCATCCAGTCCTCGCCATCGGGCAGGATCGCATGGGAATAGCCTTCGCCCTCGAACTTCTGCGCCGCCAGGGCCGCGCGCTGGGCTGCGGACAGGCCTTTGACGAATGCGTCAAAGCCCTTCTTGTCGACGAGATGGATCGGGGTGGCCTTCTGGCCGCGGTCGGGCTGGATCAGGGCGTGCTTGTCTGTCATCGTGATCGCACTCTAGCCGCAGGCGCGCGGCAAGTGCGAGAGGAATTGTGACAATGCGTTTCGTTCTGGCCCTGACGCCACTGGTCCTGCTGGCTGCTTGCGGAGCCGAGGAGCCGACACCGGCCCCGAGCGCCAGCGGTGCGGTTGCAACCACTGGCGAGGCCAGCGAAGCCGCGCCGCTGCCGGCCCAAGCGGTCGATATCAAGACCGAAAACCCGCGCTATTCCTTTGCCTATGCTTATCCGGCCGCTGCGGCAGGCATCCCGGCACTCCGCGCCGAGCTGGACAATGACCTCGCTAAGGCGCGCACGGAATTGGCCAGCAACGCCCGGGAAGGGCAAAGCATGGCCAAGCAGGAGGGCTTTGACTTCAACCCCTATGAGCAGTCGACCAGGTGGACCGTCGTTACTGAACTGCCCGGCTGGCTCAGTCTGAAGCGCGACAGCTATGAATTCACCGGCGGCGCCCATGGCAATTCCGGCACCGGCGCGCTGCTCTGGGACAAGGGCGCGAACCAGCGCCGCGAACCGCTTTCGCTGTTCGTTTCGAAGGCGGCTTTCGACGCCGCCCTGCGCGGCGCGTTCTGCAACGCGCTCGACAAGGAGCGGGCCGAGCGCCGGGGTGAGCCGGTCGACCGGACCAGCGGCGATGGCTTCGACGAATGCCTAGCGCCGTCCTCGGTCACGGTGCTGCTTGGTTCATCCAATCGCCAGCAGTTCAACCGGATCGGCTTCATTGCCGATCCCTATGCGGCTGGGCCTTATGCCGAGGGCAGTTATGAAGTGACGCTGGCGGTAACTCCTGCGTTGCTCAAGGCGGTGAAGCCCGAATACCGTGCCCTGTTCGCGGTTGGGCGCTAGACCCTCGCAATTTCGGCGCGCCTGCCCTATGTCGCGGGGATGAATCAGTACCAGACCGTTACCGGTAACGAGACCGTCCTGCGCGACGGCACGATCAAGCTCCATGGCCCCGAAGCGTTTGAGGGCATGCGCAAGGCTGGCCGACTGGCCGCCGAAACGCTCGACGCGCTGGTCCCAATGGTCCAGCCGGGCGTGACCACGGCGGAGCTCGACGATTTTGTTCGCCAGTTCACGCTGGATAACGGCGCGATCCCGGCGACGCTGGGCTATCGTGGCTATCAGCATTCGTGCTGCATCTCGATCAACCACGTGGTCTGCCACGGCATCCCTTCGGAAAAGACGCTGAAGGACGGCGACATCGTCAATATCGACGTGACCCCGCTGCTCGATGGCTGGCACGGCGATTCCAGTCGGATGTACCTAGTCGGCGACGTGCCGATCAAGGCGAAGCGGCTGGTCGACGTGACCTATGAATGCCTGATGATCGGGATCGAGCACGCCCGTCCTGGCGCACGGCTTGGTGACATCGGCGCGGCGATCCAGAAGCATGCGGAAAGGTTCCGCTATGGCGTGGGCCGCGAATTCTGCGGGCATGGCCTGGGCCGCCTGTTCCATGACGCGCCCGAAGTGGTCCACGCTGCCCGCGCCGGAACTGGCCCGGAACTGCGCCCCGGGATGTTCTTCACGATCGAGCCGATGATCAACCTTGGCAAGCCGGGGGTGAAGATGCTCGACGACGGCTGGACCGCCGTGACGCGCGACCGCTCGCTTTCGGCCCAGTTCGAGCATTCGATTGGCATTACCGAAGACGGCTACGAGATCTTTACGAAGAGCCCCAAGGGGCTGGACAAGCCGCCTTACTGACCGCGCCCGCTGCGGATCGCTGCCCCGGCAGCGAAGGGGGTGATGGCGAGCAGGACGAGGCTGAAAGCGGCAGTCAGGCCCAAGCCTGATTGACCGCCAATGGCCAAGCTGCCCGCGCCGAAGACCAGCAGCGGAATGGCCAGGGGAATGGCCAGCAGGCCGCCCAGCGCCGCGCCGCCGCGCAGGCCTGCGGTGATCGCCGCGACCATCACGCCCAGCGCCGCGAGGCCGGGGGTTCCGGCCAGCAGGCCCAGTTCGACCAGCCACAGCTTTTCCCCGTCGATCCCGACCAGTGCCGAGGCGGGGAGGGCGGCCAGCATCAGCGGCGGGCCAAAGCTGAGCCAGTGGGCCAGGACCCGCACTGCGGCCAGCATTTCCTCGCTGATCCCGCGCAGCGCCCAGTGGTCGAACATGCCAAGTTCCAGGTCGGGTTCGATCAAGCGGTCGAGCGGCAGGATCGCCGCCAGCAGGGCCGCGACCCAGATCACGCCGCCGCCAGTCCGCGCCAGTACTGGCGCATCGGGCCCCACGGCAAGGGGATAGCGCATCGCCACCGCGAGGTAGAACAGCACCGGCAGCACTGCACCGCCACGCCGTCCGCCGAGCAGCAGCTGCGCAAGGTCGCGCTTCAGCAGGGCGAACAACGCGCTCACCGGACAAAGTCCTTCATCTCGATCCGCTGCATTCCCGGCAGGGCAAACGGCTGGTGCGAGGCGATCACCGCGATGCCCCCGGCGCGGCAATGCTCGGCGGCCAGTTCCTCAACCAGGGCAACGCCCTTGGTGTCGAGGCCGTTGAGCGGCTCGTCGAGCAGCCAGACCGGGGCTTTCTGCCCGATCAGGCGGGCCAGCGCGGCGCGCTTTTTCTGGCCGGTGGAAAGATAGCGCACCGGCACGTCCATCAGGTCGGCCAGGCCGAGGCGGACCGCATCGTTGTCGGCCGGGCCGTCGATCCCCTGCCAGAAACCGAGCGCGCGGCCGAGCGGCAGGTGCGGGTCGAGCGCCGGTCGCTCATCGAGCAGGGCGATGGCACCCTCGCGGCTGACCGACCCGGCGAAGGGAGCCAGGAGCCCGGCCAGAATCCGGATCAGGCTGGATTTGCCAATGCCATTGGACCCGGCCAGTTGCAGCGCCTGGCCGCTCTCCAGAGCAAACGACAGCCGCGCGAACAGCAGCCGGTCGCCCCGGCGGCAGGCCAGATCAGCAGCGGAAAGTCGGCAGGTGCCCATCGGCTGCGGTCGATAGGGCAAAGCACCCGCGCTGCCAAGGTCATGCGGCGCGAACCCGCTTGCATCGGCAGCGGGCATGGGTGATGGACGGGCCATGTCCATTCAGCCTCTCACCGAAACCGAACTGGCCGACCTCTTGTCCGAATTGCCGGGCTGGACCCTGCGCGAGGATGGCAAGGCGATTGTCCGCACCTTCCGCTTTGCCGATTTCAATGAAGCATTCGGCTTCATGACCCGCGTCGCGATTTACGCCGACAAGGCGGACCATCACCCGGAATGGTTCAACGTCTATAACCGGGTGGAGATGACCCTGACCACGCACGACGCGGACGGCCTCTCCGCCCGCGACGCAGCCATGGCCCGCGCGATCGAGACTTACCTCTAGATCAGCCGCCCAGCGGTTTTCCGCTGCCTCGGGTCTGCTTGCGCAGCTGCCCCGGTATCCACCGCGCGGCGAAGGCCAGGCGGTGCGCGGTCTTGCCGACGCGGTTGTGCAGGTCCTTGCCGTGGACGGCTTTCCACGCGGTTTCGGCCACGTCGGAAACCGGGGTGATCTCCAGGCCGGCCTCGACCACGCGGGAACGGATGTCCTCGTTCGATCCGGCATTGGGGTTCATGTCGATCAGCGGGGTATCGATGAAGCTGGGCATGAGGTCGCAGACCTTTATTTCGTCTGCCGCCCATTCTGCGTCGAGGCTTTCGGTGATCGCGCGGACCCCGAACTTGGTTGCCGAATAGACCGAGGCACCCGGCGTGCCGTAAATCCCGGCCGCGCTCGCGGTATTGAGCAGGCACGATCCCGGCGCGCTGGCTTTCAGCCACGGGTGCGCTGCCTGCGCGCCGAACAGCACGCCTTTCAGGTTGATGTCGAGGCAGCGCTCGATCTCGCCAGTGTTGTTCTCGATCAGGTTGCCGCCCAGCGGAATCCCGGCGTTGTTGAACACCACGTCGATTGTGCCGCCGCTGGCCTTTGCACAGGCTTCTAGCGCCGCATCCCAGGCCGCGC
>CAZNBX010000083.1:0-6884 GCA_964571305.1 uncultured Novosphingobium sp. | reverse complement strand
TCTTCATCGCGTCATAGGCATTCTCGGCACTGGCATTGTCCGCCGTGCGCCCACCGGTCAGTTCCTGGATCGCGGCTTCGAGCTTTTGCGCATCGACCCCGGCGGCCTTGAGCGCCTGGCCCGCGGCATTGGTCGTGCCCAGCGCCAGCGCCTGGAGCATGCGCTGCACCGAAACGAAGCTGTCCCCGGCCTTGGCGGCAAGCTGCTCGGCCTGGTCAAGCACGCGGACCGCGTCGTTTTCCAGACCCGGCGCCTGCTGTGCGCCCGATCCGGACACGGCAGGAATCTTGGACAGGGCTTCATCGACCCGCGCCACCGCAAGCTGGGCATTGCCGCCCGCGCGCTGGATCAGGCCCGAGGCCATGCCTTCCTCGTCCTCGAGCAGGGCCTTGAGGATATGCTCGGGGGTGATGCGCTGGTGGTTCTGGCGGATTGCGACGGTCTGCGCCGACTGGAGAAAGCCCTTGGCGCGGTCGGTGAATTTTTCGAGGTTCATGGTGTATCAGCCTCCTGTTACACCACAGATAGTGTTGCCCATTGGCCACACAAGGGGTGCGCGCGAGAAATGTCGCGCGCACCGCACCGACCGTCCTTGATTAAGCGCAAATGCTTACGACTTCGGGCGTTCCGCCTTCGCCGCCGTAGGCGCGAATTCCTTGCCGAAGAAGCTGTCGCCGTACCAGCGCGGGGCCTGCGCTTCGTCGGCAATGGCGCGGACGATGTAGTAGTTCACTTCGGCAAACTTGGCCCCGGCCACCCAGTCGAACGGCAGCTTCAGGTCGTCGCTCGGCTGGTGGTAGTTCTTGGCGAGGAAGTCGTTGAAGGCCTGCTTGCCCGGCCCGGCATGGCCGGTCATCAGGAAGACCGAGGGAATGCCCTGCTGAACGAAGCGGTAGTGGTCCGAACGGGTGAACAGGCCTTCTTCCGGCAGCGGATCGGGCGAAAGCGCAATCCCGGCCGTGCTGGCCGCCTTGGCGACGACCGGACCGAGGGTGGAGTTCTCGGCACCAAAGGCGACCACGTCAGTGAAGCGATAGGTCAGGATCGGCATGTCGAAATTGACCACGGCGACAACCTTGCCCTTGCCCGTCACCGGATTGCGGGCGAGGTATTCGGAGCCGAGCAAGCCGCCTTCCTCGTTGGTCACGGCGGCGAACAGAATCGGGCGGCGCGGCCGCTTGCCGTCCTTGGCCAGGGCCTTGGCCACTTCGAGCATGGTCGCGATCCCGGCGGCGTTGTCCATCGCGCCGTTGTTGATCTTGTCATCGCCCTTGCCGTGATCACCGATGTGGTCGAGGTGCGCGGTCATCAGCACGTATTCATCGGCCACCGAAGGATCCGAACCAGGGATCATCGCAACGACGTTGGGGCTGGAATAGGGGCGGAACTTGCTGGTCCGCTCCAGCTTGGCGGTCACGCCCAGGGCAAAGCCCTTGGGCTTGCCGCCCTTCTTGTCGGCTTCGGCCAGGACGGCTTCAAGGCTGTGCTTGCCGGTGCCAAAGAACTGCGCGGCGACTTCCGGATTGATCGAGGCGTCGGCGCGGATGCCGGGCGCGCGCAGGAACGGCTTGCCATCGGCCTGGAGCCAGTTGGAGCGCGGCTCGCCCGACATTTCGGCGCGGCGCTTCCACGAGCGGCGCGAAGTGTCCTCCTTGGTCGGGATCGTGAACACGCCGATCGCGCCGCGCTTCATCGCCATGCGCGCCTTGTCGGCGCTGAGATGCGCGCCGAGTTCGGAATTCAACCCCTTGGGATAGCCGCTGAGCAGGACCACGATCTTGCCCTTCACGTCGAGCCCGGCATAGTCGTTCAGGCCCAGCTCGGGACGGTCCATGCCGAACCCGGCAAAGACCAGGGGCGCTTCCACGGCCTGCTGCTCCTCGGCCGGGTTGGGACCGGTCAGCACCTGATCGCGGCTGTCGAGGCGCCAGGTCTTGCCCTTGCCGGTGATGGTGATTACCGGCTGGCCGACCAGGCTGGATTCGCGCAGCGGCACCTGCTGGTAATAGTTGCCCTTGGCCGGATCGCCCATCGGCGCGGCACCGATGCCCATGAACTGCGTCGCGACATAGTTGGCAGCAATCGCATAGCCCTTCGACCCGGACATGCGCCCGTCCATGTTGTCGTCAGCCAGGAAGGTGACGTGGGCGCGCACTGCTTCGGGGTCGAACGAAACCTGCTCTCCGGCCATCACGGCGGCAGGGGCAAGCAGCATGGAAATGGCCAGGACAGGCGCGGCGTAACGCATGGAATTCTCCCCGAAGGTTTGCTTTGCACGCTGGCTAGCCATGCCGCACCAGAGTGACAATACCGCGCGGACCAAGTGCCAACCGGCACCGACGAAAGCCAATTGCCCCGCGCCGTTCATCCAGCCGCCAAGGCGCTCGTCGAACAGGGGGCTTTTTCCGGCGCCCGCATCGGCTAAGCCTGACCGCAAATACAAACAGGGACCACCACACCATGCGCCGCACCATTGCCGTCTCGCTGCTTGCCATTGCCTTGTCCGCCTGCGCGGCGCAGCCGGCGGTCCGGACTGCGGCGGTGACGCCTGCCGCACCGGCAGCACCCAAGGCCGAGCATCAGCCCGCGCCGCTGGCCGAACTGGTCAGCCGGGTCGACATTCCCTACGAAAAGTTCGTCCTCGCCAATGGCCTGACCGTGCTGGTCCATACCGACCGCAAGAGCCCGATTGTCGGGGTCACGACCTATTACCGCGTCGGATCAAAGCACGAGCCCAAGGGCCGCACCGGCTTTGCCCACCTGTTCGAGCACCTGATGTTCGGCGGGTCGGAAAACGTCCCCAACTTCGACATTCCGCTGGAAGGCGCGGGCTCGACGCCGACCAATGGCTCGACCTGGTACGACCGCACCAACTATGTCGAAACCGTGCCGACCGGCGCGCTTGACCTGGCGCTGATGATGGAAAGCGACCGCATGGGCCATCTGCTCGGCGCGGTCAGTCAAGACAAGCTCGATAAGCAGCGCGGCGTGGTGAAGAACGAAAAGCGCCAGGGCGACAACGAGCCCTATGGCCTGGTCGAGTACGCCATCGGCGACGGCCTGTTCCCGGTCGGCCACCCCTATCGCCACGCCACGATCGGTTCGATGGCCGACCTCGATGCCGCCAGCCTGTCCGACGTGCGCGGCTGGTTCTCCAGCAACTATGCGCCAAACAACGTGGTCCTCGCGCTGTCCGGCGACATTGACGCCGCCACGGCGCGGCCTCTGGTCGAAAAGTGGTTCGGCGACATCCCGCGCGGGCCCGAAGTGCGCAAGGTCGAGGCCGGACCGGTCACCCTGCCCGCCCCGGTCAAGCGCGAGATGACCGACCAGGTCCCGCTGACCCGCATCTACCGCGTGTGGAGCGGTCCGGGCATGGCCGATCCGGATTCGCTTTCGCTTGATCTTGGCATGAAGGTGCTCGGCGGCCTTGCCTCGTCGCGGCTCGACAACGAACTGGTCCGGGCCAAGGCGCTCGCCGTATCGGTCTCGGCCAATGTGCTGCAGTTCGAACAGACCGGCTTTGTCCAGGTGCAAATGGCCGTGAAGCCGGGGATCGAGCGCGCCGTGGCCGAAGCCGCGCTCGACGCCGAAATCGCCAAGCTGATGCAAGATGGCCCAAACGAGGACGAACTGCGCCGCGCCGCGACCATCGCCGTTTCGGGGCAGATCTTCGCGCTGGAACAGGTTGGCGGTTTTTCCGGCAAGGGCGCGCAGCTGGCCGAGGGTGAACTCTATGCGGGCGATCCAGCGCAGTTCAAGAAGGACCTGGCCCGCATCGCGGCGCTGACCCCGGGCGAGGTCAAGGCAGCGCTGCAGCGCTGGATGGGCCGCCCGGTCTTCGCCCTCGCCGTCACCCCCGGCGACCGCACCGAAAAGGGCGAAACCATGGGCGGCTGGGGCGACGAAGCCACCTCGCCCGCCGCCAAGCCCGACGCGAAAAAGCCCGCACCCAAGCTGAAGGCCGGGCCAAAGCGCGAATTCCCGCCGGTCGACCAGGTCGGCAACCTCGATTTCCCCAAGGCGGAACGCGCGGTTCTGTCCAATGGCACTCCGGTGGTCCTCGCCCGGCGCAGCGGCACCCCGACGGTGCTGGTCCAGCTGTCGTTCGACGCGGGCTATGCCGCCGACGCACAGGACAGCCCGGGCACCCAGCGCCTGCTGTTCGACGTGCTGGAGGAAGGCACCGAAACCCGCGACGCGACCCGCATCGCCGAGGATCAGGAACGGCTCGGCGCGCAGATCAGCACCGGCACCGGGATCGACAGCTCGACCGTGACGCTCGCCGCGCTCACCCCCAACCTTGCCCCCTCGCTCGACCTGCTGGCCGACGTGGTCCGCAACCCCGCCTTCCGCGACAGCGACGTAAGCCGCGCGCGAGACCAGCAATTGGCGGCGATTGCCCAGGCCAATGCCAGCCCTTCCGCGCTGGCCAGCCGCACCCTCAGCCCGATCCTGTTCGGGCCGGACCATCCCTATGGCCAGCCTTCCGATGGGCTGGGCAACGTCAAGTCTGTCTCTACGCTGACTCCCGCCGCGTTGCGCGTGGCCCAGGCCAAGTGGCTGCGCCCGGACAACATGACGATCACCGTGGTCGGCGACGTGACCATGGAACAGCTGAAGCCGATGCTCGAAGCCTCGCTGGGGGACTGGAAAGCCCCGCTCAGCCCGCGCGCGGTCAAGTCGCTCGACGCCGCGATCCCGGCGCCACGTCCGCGCATCGTCCTGATCGACCGCCCGCGCTCGCCCCAGTCGGTGATCATGGCCGGGCGCGTCCTGCCGCTGACCGGTCGCCAGCAGGGGCTGGAGGCACTCGATCTGGCCAACGAAGTGCTCGGCAACAACTTCCTCTCGCGCCTCAATCTCGACCTGCGGGAGGAAAAGGGCTGGTCCTATGGCGTCCGTTCGGCCGTGCGCAGTCCCAAGGGACCGCGCAGCCTGGTCGTCACCGCTCCGGTGCAGAGCGACAAGACCGGCGCGGCGATTGCCGCGATCCGCGCGCAAATGGCCGGCTTCCCGGCCAAGCGTGGGGTCGACGCCACCGAATTCGCCCGCGCCACCGACGGCAACATTCGCGGCCTGCCCAACCGCTACGAAAGCAACGGCCAGGTGCTTGGTGCGCTGGTCAGCAACCAGTTGCTCGGCCGCCCGGACGATTACCAGGCGACGCTGCCGACCCGCTTCCGGGCGATCGACCGCAAGGCCATCGACGACGCAGCGCGGACCTGGCTCCAGCCCGATGGCCTCGTGATCGTGGTGGTCGGTGACCGCAAGTCGGTCGAGCCGCAGCTGGCCGGGCTCGGCCTGCCGGTCGAGATCGTCTCGCCTGTTGACTCTGGCGAGACAACCGGAGAGTAATCGCACTACTTACCCCCCTGTAAGTGAGAGGAGTTTAACATGTCTGTTGCAGGCACTTACGAATGCGTGACCAAGACCCCGATGGGTGACCAGAAGAGCGACGTGACCATCGTCGTCAACGGCGACACCTTCACCGGCACCAACTCGGGCCAGATGGGCTCGATGGAAATGGAAAACGGCAAGGTCGACGGCAACAAGCTGACCTGGACGATGAAGATGACCGTCCCGATGCCGATGACCCTCGAAGGCGAAGCCACCGTCGACGGCGACACCATCACCGGCAACGTCAAGGCCGGCGCTTTCGGCAGCTTCCCGCTGAGCGGCACCCGCAAGGCCTGAGCCTCACGGCAAAGCGAATAGAAAAGGGCGCCGGAGAAATACTCCGGCGCCCTTTTTGTTTTCCGGTGGAGCGGACTTAGCCCAGCTTATCCTTCAGCACCTGGTTCACCAGCTGCGGATTGCCCTTGCCCTGCATGGCCTTCATCGTCTGGCCGACGAAGAAACCGAACAGGGCTTCCTTGCCGCCCTTGTATTCGGCGACCTTGTCGGCATTGGCGGCCAGCACGGCGTCAACGGCGGTTTCGATCGCGCCGGTGTCGGTGCTCTGCTTGTTGGCTTCGATCTGAGCGGCGAGGTCGATGTCGCTGGTCAGGTGCAGCTCGAACAGTTCCTTGGCCTTGCTGCCCGAGATCAGCCCGCTTTCCGTCGCGACGACCAGGGCCGTATTGGCCTCGATCGAGTTCTTCGGATCAGTCGAGCCGACGCCAGCTGCATTCAGCACGCCGGGCTGTTCGGAGAGCAGCCAGTTGGCGGTGCGCTTGGCAACGTCGGCCTCGCTCTTGCCGCTGGCCTTGGCGACCGAGGTCAGCAGCGCTTCGAATTCGCGCGCGGTTTCGACGTCGGCGGTCAGCGCATTGGCGTTGTAGGCGGTCAGGCCCAGCGCGGTTTCATAGCGGTGACGCTTGGCGTCCGGCAGTTCCGGCAGGCTGGCGCGGCATTCTTCCAGGAAGGCGTCGTCCAGTTCCAGCGGCAGCAGGTCCGGATCGGGGAAGTAGCGGTAATCGTGCGCGTCTTCCTTGCTGCGCATCGAGCGCGTTTCGTTCTTGTCCGGATCGTAGAGCCGGGTTTCCTGCACCACGGTGCCGCCGTCCTCGATCAGTTCGACCTGGCGGCGGGCTTCGCTCTCGACCACGGCCATGACGAAGCGGACCGAGTTGACGTTCTTGGTCTCGGTGCGGGTGCCGAACGGCTCGCCCGGGCGGCGGACCGAAACGTTGACGTCGGCGCGCATCGAGCCCTGGTCCATGTTGCCATCGCACGAGCCGACATAGCGCAGGATCTGGCGCAGCTTGGCAACATAGGCCCCGGCCTCGGCGGGGCTGCGCATATCTGGGCGGCTGACGATTTCCATCAGCGCCACGCCCGACCGGTTGAGGTCAACATAGGACATGGTCGGGTGCTGATCGTGCATCAGCTTGCCGGCGTCCTGCTCGACGTGGATGGGTTCGATCCCGGTGGTCTTGGTC
>CAZNBX010000082.1:0-6908 GCA_964571305.1 uncultured Novosphingobium sp. | reverse complement strand
GCGCGGGAGCGCGGCGTGATCCAGGCTGAAAAGCGCGACCGCAACACCTATGCCCTGCGCAATGTCGAGGACCAGCTGAACTTTGCCTTCCCCGGTTCAAAGGTGGCGCAGCGCCTGCCCATCGGGACCGATGAAACCCTGAACGGAGCAACGGCGGAGGGACTCAAAGCCTTCTGGCAACGCGAATACGTGCCCGAACACACCACGCTCTATGTCATCGGCGACTTTGATGCGGCCCAGGTCGAGCTGAAGATACAGGCCAAGTTCGGCGACTGGCGCAAGGCCGCCGCCGAGCCGCGACCGCTGGCTGGACCGATTGCCATCGACGCAAAGGACAAGGCCGACATCTACATCGACCCCGCTCTGTCCGAGCGAGTGTCGATAAGCCGCCAGGGCCCCTATCTGGTCGAGCCGGACACGCTCGCCCAACGGCGGGAAAACCTGCTGCGGCAGATTGGCTATGCGATCATCAACCGCCGCCTGCTGAGCCGCACGCGCGAGGCCGAAGCCCCGTTCCGCAATGCCTCGTTCGGGACCAGCGACATCTTCAAGGAAGGCCGCAGCACCGACCTGTCGGTCGATTCCGTCGACGGCAAGTGGCGCCGTGCGATGATCGCCGCGGTGATCGAATACCGGCGCGCCATGGTCTTTGGCTTTACGGCGCAAGAGGTCGCCGAACAGGTCGCGATCATCCGCACCGCAAATGCCAATGCTGCCAAGGGCGAAGCGACCCGCAGCAATGCCCAATTGCTCGGCGCGGCCCAGGCGCTGGTGATGGACGACAAGGTTCCGGATACCCCGAGCAACTCGCTGGCACGGCTTGAGGATTTCATTCCGAAGATTACCCCCGAAGCGGTCCAGGCCGCCCTGGGCCGCGAAGTCGTTCCGCTCGAATCCCCGCTCATCCGGTTCCAGGGCCGCACGCCGCCAGCCGATGGAGAAAAAGGGCTGAAGTCCGCCTGGGCCGAAGCCATGGCCGCGCCGGTCAAGCCGCTTGAGCAGAAGGCTGCGGCCAGCTTTGGCTACACCGACTTTGGACCGGCCGGGAAGGTCGTCAGTGACACGGTCGAGCCAAAGCTCGGTATCCGCACGATCCGCTTTGCCAATGGCGTGCGGCTCAATCTCAAGCGCACGGACCTCAAGCAGGACCAGGTGCTGGTCCAGGTCTCGGTCGATGGCGGCGATATGCTGGCGACCAAGGAACAGCCGCTCGCGACGCGGATGGTTTCGGTCCTCGCGCTGGGCGGCCTGGGCAAGCATTCCAAGGACGAACTGGACACCATGCTGGCGGGCCGCACGGTCTCGGCCAATTACGGGTCGACCGACGAAACCTTCGTGCTGCTCACTGGCACCACGCCGCGTGACCTGGAATTGCAGTTGCAACTGGCCGCCGCCCAGGTGATCGATCCCGGTTATCGCCAGGAAGGGCAGGTCCTGTTCCTGCAGTCGATCAACAACCTGTTCGCCAGCCTGCGCGCCACGCCAGGCTCCGCGCTTTCGGCCGACATGGGGGCGATCCTCTCGGACAGCGATCCGCGCTTCAGCCTGGGCAAGGTGGACGACTACCGCAAGCTGAGCTTCGAGCAATTGCGCAGCGCGATCACCAACCGCCTGGCGAGTGGCGCAATCGAGATCGGCGTCGTCGGTGACATCGACGAGGCCGCGACCATCGCCATGGTCGCGCGCACGTTCGGCGCCCTGCCCCAGCGCGAAGGCGATTTCCGCCCCTACGCCGAGCAGCGCAGCCGCCCCTTCACCGCAGACCGCAGCCGCCACGTGCTGCGTCACACCGGGGCAAAGGACCAGGCGCTGGCGATGTTCGTCTGGCCGACCCGCGACGGAGAAGACCCAGGCGCCGCGCTGCAACTGCAAATGCTGGAACGGGTGATGCGGATCGAGATCACCGACACCCTGCGCGAAAAGCTGGGCAAGGCCTATTCTCCCGGCGCGAGCAGCAGCACGTCACGGACTTGGCGCAATTTCGGGACCTTTTCGGTCACCGCCTCGGTCGACGTCAAGGAACTGCCGGCAACCCGCGCTGCGATCCGCGAAACGATCGCAGCGCTGCGCGATGCGCCTGTCAGCGACGACGTCATGCTCCGCGCGCGCGAGCCGGTCCTGGAAGGGATCGACAACACCTTGAAGAGCAACGCGGGCTGGTTGACCTTTGTCGACCGAGCCCAGACCGAACCGGATCGGATCGACCGCTATTTGCGTTCCAAGGAATTGCTCAAGGCGGTCACGCCGGCTCAGATCCAGGCGCTTGCCCGGCAATACCTGAAGGACGACGCCGCGGTTGAATTCAGCGTCCTGCCCGAAGGGATCGACGATCCGGTCACCACGCAGCCAAAGCCCTGAACTCAAGAAAAAGGGGCGAGGTGCGCATGGCACCCCGCCCCAGTTCAGGGAGGAACTGTGAAAGTTGCGATTTAGAAGTTCAACGATGCCTTGATGCCGAAGGTGCGCGGAGCGTTGAAGTTGGCATAGTCGCCCAGAACTCCGCCATAATTCAGCGAGCCATCGTTGTTGACGGTCGGGGCACGGTTGGCATCCGACCGGCGATAGATGTGCTGCTCATTCAGCAGGTTGCGCGCCCACAGGCTGATCGTCGCGCGGGTGCCGTTCGAGGTCAGCGGAACGTCTGCCAGGGCCAGGCTGGCATTCACGATGAAGCTCGAGTCCGTCAGCACGTCTTCGTTCTGGAAGCTGTAGGTCGGGTCAGCATAGTTCGCATCCGCATGGAAACGCAGGGTCATGCCATTCGCGCTGACCGGCAGCTCATAGTCCATCGAACCCGAAACCGCATTCTTGGGCGTGAAGACCGTGAAGACCTGATACGGAATGCCGTAAAGCGGCCCCTGCAACGGGTTCGGCGTGGCCGGTACGTTCACGTCGGTATAGGCATAGGAGGCGCCAAAGGTCAGGCCGGTGACGGGACGAACGGTCAGTTCCGCCTCGACACCCTTGATCCGCGAATTGCCCGGAGCGTTCGCCGTTTCTTCGGTGTGCTTGGTGTAGAACGGGTTCGGGCGGCCGTCAGCCAGGAACTGGGTGGTGTCCACGAAATCGAAGTCGATCTGCGTGTTCTTGCGATCCATGATGTAACCGGCAAGGTTGAGGCGAACATGGTGATCGAGGAAGTCGGTCTTGGCACCGATTTCGTACGACTTAACCTCTTCCGGAGCGAACTGGCGGAAGCTGCCCGAGCGTGAATTGGCCCCGCCCGAACGGAAACCGGTCGAGTACTTGGCATAGAAGTTAATGCCATCGGCGGCGTCCCAGGCAAGGGTCACCATCGGGTCGCAGCGGCTGTTCGAGTAATCAAGCTTGCCGCCCGTGAACGGCGCGTTGTTGATCATCGTCAGCGCGCCGACGCGGGTTTCGTGCGTGTAACGGCCACCAGCGGTCAGGTGGAAGGTTTCCAGCCCGGCCGGGGTCCAGGTGGCCTGGCCGAATGCACCATAGCTCTTGCCCACGGCGTTGCTATCGCGCTGGATATACCAGTATTTGCGATCCCAGCCCTGGTTGGACGAGCTGATGGCGCCGGTGGGGTTCGGGGCAACCTGGTTGACGAAGGTGTAGCCCGTGCCATCCGCGTTCCACTGCAGCGGGTTCGGGGTCGCAGCGGTTTCACGGACGTGTTCGTTGAAATAGTAGCCGCCGAGGACGAAATCGACCTGCGGGATGCTGCCAACCAGCTGCACTTCCTGGCTGAACTGATGCTGGAACAGTTCGGACAGACTGTAGCGCCCGAACTGGCCGTTCGGCGAGAAGGTCGAGCGGTGCGCACCGGCCGAGCCATCCCACTGGTGGGTCTCAACCCCGCGCCATGCGGTGATCGAGCGCAGTTCGAGATCAGGGGTCAGCTTGTACTTGATCGACGAGGTGAAGCCATGGGTTTCATCGACGCTCGGCTGCTGGATGACGCCGAGATCGGCGACGTCCATCCGCTGGTTTCCGCTCACTTTGACCAGCGGCGCAAGCGGCGCGATGCAAGGGTTCGTCGTTACGCCGGCAACCACAACGTTGCACCGGGTGCCGTTGTACGACAGCGTGGTGCCGACATAGCTGCCGACGTTGTAACCGTTGGGGTTATAGTTGATCAGCTGGCTGTAGAACGGCGTATTCTCGTCCTTGGCCTGGTCGTAAGCCAGATCGACGGTCAGCCCATCGACCGGGGTCCACCGACCCGAAATGCGGCCACCGGCACGGTTGTGGTAATTCCAGCCATACTGGCCAGTAGCGGGGTTCTTGGTCGTTGCGTCCTGGTGATCGATCAGACCGTCAATCTTCACAGCGAAGTTGGCAACGGCCGGAAGGTTGAGGTGGAATGCGCCGTCATAGGCGCCGAAGTTGCCGATGCCAGCCTCAACCCGGCCACCGAATTCGCCCGTAGGAGCCTTCGTGACGATGCTGAGCGCGCCGCCTTCGGTGTTGCGGCCAAACAAGGTGCCCTGCGGCCCACGCAGCACTTCGATACGCTGCACGTCGAACAGGGCGGCATTGAGGCCCTGCGAGCGACCAAGATAAACGCCATCGACATAGACGCCAACGCCCGGTTCACGCGCCACCTGGTTCTGGTCGAACGGAACGATCCCGCGAATACCGACGGTCAGGGCCGATTGGCGCGCTTCGAAAGTGGAGACGCGCAGCGACGGAACGCCGCCGTCGGCCAGGTCGATCAGGCTTTGGACATGGCGCTTCTCGATCATTTCTGCGCCCAGCACCGAGATGGCGATCGGGGTTTTCTGCAGATTGGTTTCGCGCTTGGTAGCGGTCACGACGATTTCGGTGAGGCCGCCGGTGTCCTGTCCTGCTGCGGCTGCTTCCGGGCTGGCCTGGGGTTCGTCGGCGCTCGCGCCATCCGATACGCCATCGACGGTGACGGCGGTGTCACTGAAGGTCACGGCAGCCTGGGCCGCCTGGGCATTGAAGAAGCCCAGCGCTGCAGCAAGAGCGAGAGCAGAAGCGGACGAACGCGATAGAGTGCGGGTCATGGTCTTTCCCTGAGTCCTTGTGACAAATGTCTGATGTCGGACCAGGGTGCAGTATGCACTGCGAATCACCCCCGGCCCGGCCTCGTTGCCGCCTCTAGGGATGGTGTGTGTCGCTTACGCGTAGCTTAGGAGACGGTTTGGCGTCAGATTTGTGACACGGGGGTTACAGTGCGGCCTGCACCTCAATCAAGGTGAGCGCTGGCGAACAAGGCCAGCCAGGCTTTGCGAGCATCGGAGGTGAAACCGTCCTTGCTCATCGCGCCCAACAGAAACAGCGAAGGCTTGCCCTTCATGATCCGGTAAAGCGCATGGGTGGGATAGTTATTTGGACAGCCGGTCGAATGACGTTCCAGCGTCAGCGAATTCTCATCCTCTGCGAGAACCGCGAATTGACTTTGGCACTGCTGGCCAGCCTGTCCCTTGAGTTCAGCCATCCATTCCGCCGGGCCAGGGACGTTGCCGCCCGGCTTCCGGGAAATGATGATCATGGCTTCGGTCCAGTCCTTCACCGAATGGCCCCGCACGACAATCAGGTCGGTGACGTAGGCCGGGTTCTTGTCGTTGAACTGGATCAGGTCGCTACGACCGCTATCCAACGCTTCGTTCAGCGCAGGGTTGAGGCGGTGATCGAACACCAGCTTGTCGGCAAAGGCCGGAGTGGCAAAGGCCAGACAAGCGAGAGCGGTGAACAGGCGCAACTTCATCGTCGATCCTCCTGACAGGCGCTCAGTCTAACCCGCAGCAGCATCTCTCGCACGTGATTTAATGTTACACAAAAGCGACAATAACCCGACACAATTGACTGCGTCGACGCCCTCCAAAGCAATCGCAATCGAACTGTCATATTTGCATCACAAAAGCGTCACCTCGCCATGCCATTGTCGCACTTCAGCAAAACTCGCAGCGCATTTTGATCATGTACGACAATACCACCCTTCTGTTGACCTCCACTCCGCCCGCCTTGGTGGCCGAATTGGCGCGTCATCGGCCGGACTGGCAGATCATTGCATTGGAAGACGCTCCCCCTGCCGAACCGCTGGCTGGCAAGGTCTGGGCTTATATCGACTGGCTTTGCCCGACGATGTCGGGGCTGGAGATGTGCCGGCGTCTGCGCGAGGCACCCACAACGCGCAGCGCACACCTGACCCTCGTACTGGATGATGCCAGCCCGGAAATGAAGCGGCGCGCGCTCCAGGCGGGGGCGGACGATTACATTCCGGGGCCGCTTGATGCGCGGCAAGTGCTGCAACGCACCGAAGGAGCCGCGATCAAGCCGACGCCGGCGCGGCATCGTTTGCTGAACGGTCCGATCCTTCTCGACCGGACGGCACACCAGGTTCGGATCCATGGTCAGCCCGTACCGATGCGGCCCAATGAATTCCGGCTGCTTGAGCACTTCATGGACAATCTGGACCAGGTGTTCAGCCGCTCAGCCCTGATCGAAAGCCTTGGCAAGGATGGCGAGGAGATCGATGAGCGGACGGTGGACGTGTGGATCGGCGGCCTGCGCCGTGCCCTGGACGCCAATGGCGCACCGGACCAGCTCCGCACGGTGCGGACTCTGGGATACGTGATGGATTCTCGGGAAAGCTGAAGCAGCAAAGGGCCGCAACCCTTGCCCTCTTGGCCAAGCGGCGGCATAGGCCGCCTATTCCGAATCCCCAGCGAAAGGCCCGGCAGATGAAGGTCCGTGTATTCGTCTCTCTCAAGAACGGCGTGCTCGACCCCCAGGGCCGCGCGATCCATCATGCCATCGAAGGCCTTGGCATCCACGGCGTGAACGACGTGCGCGCTGGCAAGATGATCGAACTCGACGTGGACGACAGCGTCACCGACGAGCAGCTTGAAACGATGTGCCGCCAGCTCCTCGCCAACATGGTGATCGAGAACTACCGCATCGAAAGGCTCGCA
>CAZNBX010000081.1:1000-6909 GCA_964571305.1 uncultured Novosphingobium sp. | reverse complement strand
GCCGACTTCGGCGCGGAACTGCTGCTGTGCATCAACGGCAGCCCCTACGAGATCGACAAGGACACTCTGCGGATCGACGGCGTGGCCAAGCGCCGCGCAGTCGATACCGGCCTGCCGCTGGCCTATATCAACCGGGTTGGCGGACAGGACGAATTGGTGTTCGACGGGGCCAGCTTCGTGGTCAACGGCGATGGCTCGCTCGCGGTCCAGATGAAGGACTGGGAAGAACAGGAAGTCACCACCCGATGGACCCGCACCGCCACCGGCTGGCGCTGCGACGCGGGTGAGATCGCCCCGCTCGCCGACCATCCTGAAGACATCTACTGCGCGATGGTCCTGGCGCTGCGCGACTATGTCGAACGCAACCGCTTTCCCGGCGTCGTCCTGGGCCTGTCGGGCGGGCTCGACAGCGCGCCGCGATTGCCGCCGATGCGCTCGGGCCGGAGCGGGTGGGGTGCGGGATGCTGCCCAGCCGCTATACCAGCCAGCTCAGCCTCGATCTCGCCACCGAATGCGCGCAGATGATCGGCTGCCGCTATGACACGATCCCGATTGCTCCGGCGGTCGATGCGTTTGAGGGGATGCTGGCCCCCAGCTTTGCCGGGCGCGCGGCTGACCTGACCGAGGAAAACGTCCAGTCGCGCATCCGCGGGGTCACCCTGATGGGTCTGTCGAACAAGTCCGGCCCGATGCTGCTGACCACCGGCAACAAGAGCGAGATGAGCGTCGGCTATGCGACGATCTATGGCGACATGGCGGGCGGACGGACCGGTCATGCCCGAAGGGATCATCACCCGCCCACCCTCGGCCGAACTGCGCCCCGACCAGAAGGACGAGGATTCGCTGCCGCCCTATCCAGTGCTCGATGGCATCCTTCACGGCCTGGTCGAGCATGAGAAGAGCGTCGACCAGCTGGTCAGCGAAGGGTTCGAGCGCGAGACCGTGATCCGGATCGAGCGGCTGCTCTATCTTTCCGAATACAAGCGCCGCCAGGCACCGCCGGGGGTCAAGCTGGGCACCCGCAATTTCGGGCGCGACCGGCGCTATCCGATCACCAACGCCTTCCGCAGCGCTTAACTGGCTGTGCTAAGCCGCTGCTGCTGCTAAGGGGCCTGCCATGACGGTCATCACGCGCTTTGCACCCAGCCCTACCGGCACGCTCCACGTCGGCAATGTCCGCACCGCCCTGCACAACTGGCTGCTCGCCCGCCATGCGGGTGGGCGCTTCATGCTGCGGATCGACGATACCGATGCCGAGCGCAGCCGCGAGGAATATGTCGAGGCGATTCGCGCCGACCTGGCCTGGCTGGGTATCTTGCCGGACGGAGAAGAGCGGCAGTCGCTGCGGTTCGACCTGTACGAACGGGAGTTCCAGCGGCTGGTCGAAGCAGGCCGGGTCTATCGCTGCTATGAAACCGCTCAGGAACTGGACCTCAAGCGCAAGGTCCTGCTCGGTCGCGGCCTGCCGCCGATCTATGACCGCGCCGCGCTGAACCTGACCGAAGCGGACCACGCCGCAAATGCCGAAGCGGGCGAAAAGCCGCACTGGCGCTTTCTGCTGAACCGCGACGAGGCGATCGAATGGAACGATGGCATTCGTGGGGCCCAGCATTTCGACGCGGCGCAGATGTCAGACCCGGTGATCCGCCGCGCCGATGGTTCGTGGCTCTACATGCTGCCCAGCGTGATCGATGATATTGCCATGGGCGTGACCGACGTCCTGCGCGGCGAGGACCATGTCTCCAACACCGCCACCCAGATCCAGATGTTCACCGCGCTCGGCGCCCAGCCGCCGCGCTTTGCGCACGAAGCGCTGCTGGTCGGGACCGAGGGCAAGCTGTCGAAGCGGCTCGGCTCGCTCGGCATTTCGTCCTTGCGCGAAGAAGGGATCGAACCCGAGGCGCTGATCGCGCTGCTCGCCCGGCTTGGCACTTCCGACCCGGTCGATCCGGCGCTCGACGTCGAGCAAATCGCAGCCAGCTTTGACCTCTCCCGCTTTGGCCGCGCCCCGGCCCGGTTCGACGACGCCGAGCTGCACCGCGTCAATGCGGCCATCGTCCACCGCCTGCCCTTCGCCCGCGTCGCGCACCTCCTGCCGCAGGGCATGGGCGAAGCGGCTTGGGAAGCGATCCGCCCGAACCTGGAACACATCGGCGAAGCGGCCGACTGGTGGCAGGTCATCACCGGCCCGGTCCATGCTCCCGCCCAGTCCGAGGAAGACCGCGCCTATCTGGCCCAAGCCGCAGAGGCGCTAGACCGCACCGGCGCCGATTGGCCCGCCCTGACCGCCGAACTCAAGACCGCAACTGGGCGCAAGGGCAAGGACCTGTTCCTCCCCCTGCGCCAGGCCCTGACCGGCCGCGATCACGGCCCCGACATGGCCGCCCTGCTCCCGCTGATCGGCAAGGATGCGGCAATTGCCCGTTTGAAAGCCTCTGCGCAGTAATATTTCGTCCGCACCGCACGAAAGGCATTGCCATTGCGCGGAGCGGCCGCTAGGGGCGCCTGCATGTCCAGCCTGAAGGCCATCACTATTACCACCAAACCGACCGCGTGCGCGGGGACGGTTGTGGCGGTGTACGGCTAAGGCACCCAGGACAACCCGCCCCGCACGAGCAGGCGGGGCCCCTTCACAGGAACAAATCGAACCCCGCTGCTCTTCAATTTCGAAGGAGTAGCAAGACATGGTTCAGCGTTTCGCCAAGGGACAACAACTCAACGTCGGTATCGTCGGCGCAACTGGCCTCGTCGGATCGATGATCCGCGAGATCCTCGCCGAACGGAACTTTCCGGTAGGCCAATTGCGCCTGTTCGCCTCGGCGCGTTCGGCCGGCAAGGTGGTGGACGGCGTCACCGTCGAAGACGCGGCGACGGCTGACTATTCGGGCCTCGACGTGGTCCTGTTCTCGGCGGGTGGCTCGACCTCCAAGGCCATCGCACCCAAGGCGGCGGCGGCCGGCGCGGTGGTGATCGACAATTCGTCGGCCTGGCGCTCCGATCCGGAAGTGCCGCTGGTCGTTTCGGAAGTGAACCCCCACGCGCTGGCCAACCTGCCCAAGGGCATCGTCGCCAACCCCAACTGCACCACCATGGCCGCCATGCCGGTGCTGCGCCCGCTGCATGACGAAGCCGGGCTGAAGCGGCTGGTCGTCTCCACCTACCAGGCAGTGTCCGGCGGCGGCCTGGAAGGGATCGACGTCCTCGCCCGCCAGATCGACCATGTCGGCGACAAGGCCCGTGAACTGGCCACCGGTGGCCATCAGGACCTGCTGCCCAAGGCCGAAAAGTGGGCCGTGCCGATGGCGCACAACGTCGTGCCGCTGAACTATGTCTATGCCGAGGACGGTTATACCGAGGAAGAGATCAAGCTGCGCGACGAAAGCCGCAAGATCCTCGAAATCCCGGGCCTGCCGGTTTCCGGAACCTGTGTGCGCGTGCCGGTCTTCACCGGCCATGCACTGTCGATCAATGCCGAATTCGAACGCCCGATCAGCGTCGAGCGTGCGCTGGAGCTGCTCGGCTCAGCGCCAGGCGTGGTCGTTACCGAAGTGCCTAATCCGCTTGACGCCACCGGCCAGGACCCGGTCTTCGTTGGCCGCGTCCGCAACGACCCGACCGTTGCCCATGGCCTCGCGCTGTTCGTGGTGGGTGACAACCTGCGCAAGGGCGCGGCGCTGAATGCGGTGCAGATCGCCGAAGCGTTGATCGGCTAGGGCCGGTTGCAGGAACAGATTGCGGGGCCGCCTGTTCTTCTGACGTGATCAGGAAAACAGCAGTCAGCGGCCCCGCATATCTGGCCTCCGCCATCGGAGTGCTGTTCCTCGCCGTGTTCGCCTGGCGCGTCATGGCAACCTATCAAATTACCGGCGTGGTCCTGCTGCTCACCGCGCTGGTTGCCTTCGTCGGCCTTGGCCACGGCTGGCATCGCCACCTGCGCAAGCAGCGACTGCGCGAACCGCCGGAACAGATGAAAATCTAGGGTTTGATCGCGGTCAAGGACCACCGCGTAAATTGTATTAGCTTCTCATGATATTAATCAGAGGGGCTTACCATGTCGAAACTGTTTTTCGTGCTTCATGCCGTCGTCATGACCGCATTGATGGGCATTGCCGTGACCGCCGTGCTGACCATGAACCTGCCGGGTTGGAAGCCGATTGCCTTGGCCGCGCTGGCTGGCTTCATCGTCTCGTTGCCGGTCACCTGGGTGATCGCCAACAAGATCGAATCCATGGCCCGCTGAACAGGAGCAAGCACGATGAACAAGGATTGGCCTGGCATGGCGACCGAACTGTCGTCTGCCATCAAGGAAGTGCGGCTTGGTAGCCCGGAAGTGATGAAGCACTTTTCCGGCATGGCGGCTGCGGCCACGGCGGGCGGCGCACTGGACAGCAAGGTCAAGGAGCTGCTGGCGATCGCGATTGCCGTCGCGATCCGCTGCGAGGGCTGCATCGCGTTTCATGCCAAGGCGGCGATGCAGCACGGCGCGACCCGCGAAGAGATCATGGAGACGATGGGCCTCGCCATCTATATGGGCGCTGGTCCCAGCCTGATGTACGCCGCCCAGGCAGTCGAGGCATTCGACCAGTTCACGGCGCAGGCCAAGGCCTGATCAGGCAGCGACGTCGACCGTCTGGTCCTCTGCCGCCTCGAGCAATTTCTTCTCGACGCTCTTGAGGCGCGAGACGGAATCGACCTTCTCGCCGAGCAGGTCGGTGACATAGAAGGTATCGACCGCGCGCTCGCCATAAGTCGCGATGTGCGCGGAATGGACCATCAGCTTGGCCTCGAACAGAGCGCGGGCGAGGCGGGTGAGCAGGGCCGGACGATCCCGCGCATTCACCTCGATGACGGTGAAGCGGTTCGATGCGGCATTGTCGAATTCGACCTGCGGACGAACTTCGAACGCGTCTGCGCGAGGGCGGGCCAGCGGCCGCGCCGCCAGCTGCGGCACCAGCTTGATCCGCCCGCCCAGGGCATCGGCAATCATCGTCTCGATCCGGGCGAGCTGGCTCTCTTCCGAAAACGGACGGCCAAGCGGGTCCTGGACCAGGAAGTTGTCGACCGCCATGCCGTTGCGCGCGGTGTGGATGCGCGCGTCGATGATGTTGCCACCAGCGAGGTGGATGCCCCCGGCAATGCGGTAGAACAAGCCCGGATGGTCAGCGGCGATAACCGTGACCAGGGTGGCGCCACGCGCCGCGTAGTATTCGGTGCGAACGTCGAGCGCCTTACCCTTGGCCGCGTCCAACTGGGTCAGGTTGCTGGCGATCACGTCGTCCGGTTCGGCGATCCAGTAGGCGTCGTTGAACTGCTTTGCATATCTCTCGACCAGCTTGCCCTGCTTGCCGAGCCGTTCCGCCACGGTCCTTTGCTTGGCCGCGATGCGTTCGGCGCGGCCGTGCTGGACGTGGCCAAGTCGCAAGCGCTCTTCGGCTGCTTCGTAAAGCTCGTGGATCAACTGGCGCTTCCAGCCGTTCCACACGCCCGGGCCGACCGCGCGAATATCGACGATGGTCAGCATCGCGAGCAGGCGCAAACGTTCGACCGACTGGACCTGGGCAACGAAGTCGGTGATCGTCTTCCAGTCAGCCAGGTCGCGCTTGAAAGCGACTGCGCTCATCAACAGGTGGGTGCGGACCAGCCATGATACGAGCTGGGTCTCATCGGGGCTGAGGCCGAGCCGCGGACAGAGCTTGAGCGCGACTTCGGCGCCCAGCACGGAATGGTCGCCCCGCCGCCCCTTGGCGATATCGTGAAGCAGGATCGAGACATAGAGTGCACGGCGATTGACCACCTTGTGGACGATCGAAGTCGCCAGCGGGTGATCCGCCTTCATCTCGCCCTTCTCGATCCGGGCCATCAGGCCGATCGCGCGGATGGTGTGCTCGTCCACCGTGTAGTGGTGGTAC
>CAZNBX010000081.1:289-990 GCA_964571305.1 uncultured Novosphingobium sp. | reverse complement strand
CGAACTGCATCTGCGCGTTGACCCGGCCAAAGTCAGGCACGAACCGGCCAAACACCCCGGCTTCGTTGAACCAGCGCAGCGCATTCTCGGGATCGTTGCGACTGGTCAGCAGGTCAAGGAACAGCGCATTGGCGCGCGGATCATTGCGCACGCCGTCGACCAGCCGGGCATCCTGCACCGCCAGGCGCATCGCATCGGGATGCAGCTCAAGCCCGTTCGCATCCGCGACGACGAAAATCTCGATTAGCCGCACCGGGTCTTCAGAGAACCAGGTTTCGCTGGGGACGTTGATCCTGCCACCGAACACCGGATAGCCCTTCACGATCCGGCGCCGCGCGCGAAAACCGGCGAGCAGTCCCTTGGGCTGCTTCTTGGCGAACTGGTCGTCCAGCTGGGCCAGGAACAGTCCGGTCAGGTGGCCGACGCGCTTCGCCTGAAGGAAGAAGTACTGCATGAATCGCTCGACCGCGCTCTTGCCCGGGCGGTCGGCGAACTGCATCCGCGCCGCCACTTCGCGCTGCAGGTCGAAGGTCAGCCGGTCTTCGGCACGGCGGGTGATCGTGTGGAGGTGGCAGCGCACCGCCCAGAAGAAGTCCTCGGCCTTGCGGAAGGCGCGATACTCTGCCGGGCTGAGCAAGCCTGCGTCGACCGGTTCGGAAGCATCGCGGACATGGTGAATGTATTTGCCGATCCAGTAGAGC
>CAZNBX010000081.1:0-279 GCA_964571305.1 uncultured Novosphingobium sp. | reverse complement strand
TCGCATTAGGTTCGACGACATAGCGGCGGTCGCCCAGCCGCTTGTGCCGCTCGTTGCGCTCCGCCAGCTTTTCGGTGACGTATTGCCGTTCGGTCCCAGCCACCACGTCGGCCCAGAAGCGGCGCTGCGCCTCGTCGAACAGTTCCTGGTCGCCCCAGACATAGCGCCCTTCGAGCATGGCGGTGCGGATCGTCAGATCGCCCCGCGCCATGCGCACCATCGCGTCCAGCGAGCGGCGCGACGGCCCGACTTTCAGGCCGAGGTCCCAGAGGCACTAGA
>CAZNBX010000080.1:6913-7145 GCA_964571305.1 uncultured Novosphingobium sp. | reverse complement strand
ACCGCGAAAGCGTGGCCGACCTGATCATCGATACGGTCAACGACCACGCCCCCAACTTCAAGGCCAGCGTGATCGCGCGACAGATCCATTCGCCGCTCGACCTCGAGCGCAAGTTTGGCCTGATCGGCGGGGACATCATGCACGGCACGATGGGCCTCGACCAGCTGTGGGCGGCGCGTCCGGTGCTAGGCCACGGCGACTATCGCGGGCCCATCAAAGGCCTCTACATGTG
>CAZNBX010000080.1:0-6903 GCA_964571305.1 uncultured Novosphingobium sp. | reverse complement strand
CATCCGGGCGGCGGCGGCACCGGCGCGCCGGGCCACAACGCGGCCCAGGCGATCCTTGCCGACCGGCCGTTTATCCGGAAGCTGCTGCGGAGCTGAACCGCCGGGTCGCAAAATAGAGCGGGAGGCCAAGGAGCATCAGCACGATGCCCAGGCCGCCCGCTTCGATCCCGGCGCCGTATAGCACCCACAGCGAGAACAGGATGCTAATCGCCGCCCAGCCCCGGCTGCGGCGAAGCAGCAGGGCGGACAGGGCGACCCCGATATAGATCCAGATCGCCGCGGCCGTGGTCAGGCGCAGCATGAAATCCAGCAGGTGCGCGCCGACACCGGTTGCACCACCGACCATCAAGATTGCCGACAGCACGCTGCCGAGCACCATCGGACGGACGGCAACGTCATGCCGATTGGTCGGCGCGGCCCAGGCCGGCATCATCCCGCCGCGCACTGCGGTGAGCGGAAGTTCGCCCTGCAGCAGGACCGCGCTGTTGACATAGCCGATACCGGCGACGGCGGCGAGCAGGGCGATGAACACGCCCGCTTCGTTGCCCCAGAACCGTTCGACAAACAGCGATAGCGGCGCAGGCGAAGCGGCCAGTTCCTCTGCCGGCAAGGCCAGCACAATGCCCATGCAGACCACGATGTAGAGCAGGGTCGTCGCCGCCAGTCCGATCAGGGTCGCCCGCACCACGTTGCGCGCCGGGTCCTGCACGCGCTCGGTCACCATGCTGGCGGTTTCAAAGCTGAGAATCGCGTAAAACGCGAGGGTCAGCGCGGGGGTCAGGTCCGATGCCGCAAACGGCTTGTGCGCATGCTCGCTGAACTCGCCCCCGCCTGCTCCGACCAGCGAGGCCAGGATCGCGACGACCGCGACCAAGGGAATGAGCTTGAGCACGGTTGTCGCCACCTGGAACCGCCCCGCCGCCTTGGCTCCGCGCAGGTTAAGCAAGGTCAGCAGGCCGACGATCACCACGCCGCCGAAGGCAAGATGCAACGGCGTGGTGCCAAGCGGAGGCCACAGCGTCGACAGGTAGCTAGCCGCGGTCGTGGCAACGACAGCCGTCGCGCACCACAGGCTGACCCAATAGGACCAGCCGAGCAGGACCCCCGCCATCGGCCCAAGCACTTCGCCGCAGATCGCGATCAGACCTGGTTCGTGCGGCATGGCCCGGGTCAGGTCGGCAATGACCATGGCAATCGCCATCGCACCCAGGCCCGCCGCGATCCACGCCGCCATGCCGGTCCAGCCGAAGGGTGCGAGTTGTCCGGGAAGGACGAAAATGCCCGCACCGATCATCGAGCCAACGACCAGTGCGGCGGCAGTCCAGATCCCGAACGGTCGCCGCTCGTCTTGCATTGGCTTTTCTCCCTTGGCCGCGAGTTGAGCATATTAAGCGGGCGAGGCCAATACAGACTTGCTCTGGCGCAGGCCGGGCAAATCGGGTTAGGACGCGCCATGGCCACCGTCACCGACCAGTCCTGGCTCGCCCGTCTGGGGCAATATCATCCCCGCCTGATCGAGGCGGCCGTGGCGATGAACGAGGCCGATATTCCCCGCGCCGAGTTCCTGCTCCGCACCCATCTCAAGGAAGACCCGTTCGAGGTCAGCGCGATCCGCATGCTGGCCGAAGTCGCGGGCCGGATCGGGCGTTACCGCGATTCGGAAAAACTGCTGCGCCGCGCGCTGGAGCTTTCGCCGGCCTTCACGGCTGCTCGGGCCAACCTGGCCCTGGTGCTCTACCGGCAGAACCGCTCCGAGGAGGCGATTGCCGAGCTCGACCGGGTCCTGGCCGAAGAGCCCGACAATCCCGGCCACGCCAACCTGAAGGCGGCTGCCTTTGGCCGGATCGGCGAGTTCGAAGGGGCGATCACGCTTTATGAGCAGGTTCTGGCCCAGGCCCCCAACCAGCCGCGCGTATGGATGAGCTTTGGCCACATGCTCAAGACGGTTGGCCGGCTTGAGGAAGGGATCGCCGCCTATCGCAAGGCCATCGCGCTGATGCCGACGCTGGGCGAAGCCTGGTGGAGCCTGGCCAACCTCAAGACCGTCAAGTTCTCTGATGCTGACATTGCCGCAATGGAGGATGCGCTGGCCGGCGGCGAGGTTGCGGTGGAAGACCGCTTTCACCTCGACTTTGCGCTGGGCAAGGCGCTGGAAGATCGGGGCGAGGTCGCGGGCTCCTTTGCCCATTATGCGTCCGGCAATGCCCTGCGGCGCCAGCAGATCGGTTATGATCCGCAAGAGGTCGAGCACCTCGTCGACCAGCTGATCGAGATCGCCACGCCGGAATTCTTTGCCCAGCGTGCCGGGCAGGGCTGCGATGCGACCGATCCGATTTTCGTCCTCGGCATGCCGCGCGCCGGATCGACCCTGGTCGAGCAGATCCTGGCCAGCCATTCGCTGATTGAGGGCACGACCGAATTGCCCGACATTCCGGCGCTGGCCCGGATGGACGCGCGCTTTCCGCATAACCTGCCGGAGCTGACGGCCGAGCAGATGGCGCGCCAGGGCGACGAATTCCTTCGCCGCAGCCGCATCCAGCGCAAGACCGACCGGCCGTTCTTCATCGACAAGCTGCCGAACAACTGGCTTTATGTGCCCTATATCCGGCTGATCTTGCCCAATGCGAAGATCGTCGATGCGCGGCGCCACCCGCTCGGCTGCTGCTTCTCCAACTTCAAGCAGCACTTCGCCAAGGGCCAGGCGTTCAGTTACAGCCTTGACGACATGGGCCGTTATTACCGTGACTATGTGCGCTTGATGGCGCACCTTGACCGGGTCCAGCCGGGCAAGGTGCACCGGGTGGTCTATGAGCGGATGGTCGACGATACCGAGGCAGAAGTCCGCGCCTTGCTGGGCTATTGCGGGGTCGAGTTCGAACAGGCCTGCCTGGCCTTCCACCAGACCGAACGCGCGGTCCGCACCCCCAGTTCGGAACAGGTTCGCCAGCCGATTTTCCGCGACGGGACCGAGGCGTGGAAACCGTTCTCGGAATATCTCGACCCACTTCGCGCCGCCTTGGGCGATGTAATCGATTGCTATCCGCAGGCGCCGCCAGCGTTGTAAATCTGTCACGCGAGGGTCAGTTAAGATACATTTATTGCACTGCCCGCTTGACGTGGGCCCCAACAGGAATCAGGAATTGGCGCAAACCTGAAGCCCAGGGGGGACATAATGCGCAAAGCTACCGGTCGCGCCACATTTGCCGCGCTGCTCACTACTACTGCACTCATTTCGACTCCGGTCATGGCGCAAGACGCGTCGGATCAGACCGATCCCACCGAGATCGTGGTGACCGCGCAGAAGCGTTCGGAAAGCCTGCAGAACGTTCCGATCTCGATCCAGGCGATCGGAACGCAGAAGCTGGAACAGCTCAACATCTCGAATTTCAGCGGCTATGCCCAGCAGCTGCCTTCGGTGACCTTCCAGGGTACGGGTACCCCGGGCGTCAACGTCGTTTACATGCGCGGCGTGGCGTCGGGCGGTGACGGCAACCACTCCGGTTCGCTGCCGTCGGTCGGCGTCTATCTGGATGAACAGCCGGTCACCACGATCGGCGGCAACCTCGACGTCCATATCTATGACATCGCCCGCATCGAAAGCCTCTCGGGTCCGCAGGGCACCCTTTATGGCGCTTCGTCGCAGGCCGGCACGATCCGCATCATCACCAACAAGCCGGACACCTCGGGCAGCTATGGGGCGATGGATGCTGAGCTGAACACGGTTGCCCATGGCGGCCAAGGGGGCAAGCTGGAGTTCTTCGCCAATGCCCCGCTGGCCCAGAACATGGCGCTGCGCGTGGTCGGCTTCTACCAGCGCGATGCAGGTTATATCGACAATGTGGCCGGAACCCGCCGCTTCCTGCCGCAGCCCGGTGGGATTGCGTTCAACAACGCTGCCTTCGTCAAGGAAGACTACAACCCGACCGAAAGCTATGGCGGCCGCGCCGCGCTGGGCATTGATCTGGACGACAGCTGGACCGTGACCCCGGCGGTTATGTACCAGAACACCAAGTCCAACGGGATGTACGCGTTCGATCCCTCGGTGGGCGACCTGGAAGTGCAGCACTTCTTCCCCGAGTACCGCAAGGACAAGTTCGCCCAGGCGTCGCTGACCATCGAAGGCAAGATCGGCAACTGGGACCTGACCTATGCCGGCGCCTATCTCGATCGCAAGACCTTCAGTTCGAGCGACTATACCGACTATGCCGAAGCCTATGACGCGCTTTATGCCGATTACGGCGGCCTGGCCGGATACTTCTATTTCAGCGATTCGCTGGGCAACACTATCAACCCCAGCCAGATGGTGATCGGCAGCGATCACTTCAAGAAGGTCAGCCAGGAACTGCGTATCTCCTCGCCTTCGGAAAACCGCCTCCGCGTGGTCGGCGGTCTGTTCTGGCAGCGTCAGTCGAACGCGATCTATCAGGATTACAAGGTCGCCAACCTGGCAGCCAACGTCTCGGTAAACGGTTCGACCGGAACCCTGTGGCTGACCAAGCAGGACCGCGTTGACCGCGATTATGCGGCGTTTGGCGAACTCAGCTATGACCTGACTGAAAAGCTCACCGCCACGGCTGGCGTGCGCGCTTTCAAATATGACAACACGCTGATCGGCTTCTTCGGCTTTGGCCGCAATCCGGGCAACAATTACTCGGATACGCCGTATAACGCGGCGGGCTCGTCGCGCACCGGCGTTGCCGGCTGCTTCACCACGACCGGTTCGCGCCTGCGCCCGGTTGCGGGCACTGCCGGCGTAAAGCTCTACCCGGCGGCGGTCGATGGTAGCCCCTGCACCAACCTGGGTGTTTGGAACGGCACCGGCGTGGACCCGGTCCAGGCCAAGGGCGACGGCATCACCTGGCGCGGCAACCTGACCTATAAGCCCAGCAGCACGCTGATGGTCTATGCCACCGCCTCGAAGGGCTTCCGTCCGGGCGGCATCAACCGCCGCGCCGACGTTGCTCCGTACGAGCCGGACTACCTGAACAACTATGAACTGGGGTGGAAGGCCACGCTGGCTCCGGGCCTGCGCCTGAACGGCGCGGTCTACCAGCAGAACTGGAAGAAGTTCCAGTTCAGCTTCCTCGGCGCGAACAGCTTCACCGAAATCCACAATGGTCCGGATGCCCGCATCCGCGGTGTCGACGTTGATCTTGCCTACAACCGCGGGCCGCTCAGCCTGCAGGTCGCGGCGGCCTACACCGACGCCAAGATGACCAAGAACCTGTGTGAGCGCGACGATCCGACCTACACCTGCACCGGTGCGGATAATGGCATTGCGTCGCCGGCCGGCACCCGCCTGCCGGTCACGCCGAAGTTCAAGATTTCGGGCACGGCGCGCTACACCAAGGAACTGAGTGGCTCGACCAAGGGCTACGCCCAGCTCAACGCCTCGCACCAGGGCTCCGCACCTAGCGAAGTCCGTGCAGGCCCGGCGGCGACGATCGGCGAACTGCCGGCCTTCACCACGGTGAACGCGGCGCTCGGGATGGATTTGGACAACGTCAACATCGAACTGTTCATCTCGAACGTGTTTGATGAGCGCGGCCAGGTTTCCCGGTTCCTGCAGTGCGGCCAGTGCGGCCAGCGTCCCTATGTCGTGGCGATCCAGCCGCGCACGATCGGGCTGCGGATGGGCTACGATTTCTGATTTGACCAGTTGGAGAGGGAAAGCGCCCCGGACCCTAGCGGTTCGGGGCGTTTTTCATTCCGGCAGCTTGCACACCTCGACCCAGCGTGCCCCGACCAGTTCGGCCAGGCGCGCAGGCTCGACCTCAACCGAGCTGGTCCGCGTTCCCGCGGCGGGAAACACCGTCGGATAGGCGAGCAGCGAACGGTCGGCCAGGATCGGCAGGTCGCTCGCAAGGCCGAAGGGGCAGACCCCGCCGACGGCATGGCCGGTGACGGCCAGGGTCTCGTCCGCATCGAGCATGCGCGGCCGCGCGCCAAGTTCCGCCTTGCAGCGCGCATTGTCGAGCCGCGCGTCCCCACGCGCGAGGAGCAGGTAGACCGTCTCACCCACCCGGATGGCCAGCGATTTGGCGATCCGGCCTGGCTCGATACCCAGCACTTCGGCGGCCTCGATCACCGTTGCGGTGGAGCGGGCGTGGTCGATCAGCGACAGGTCGGGGGCGTGCTCGTGCAACCAGGCGAGGACGCTTTCGCCGCTCATCGCTTCCGCTCCGAGATCAGCGCGCGCTCACGCATCGTCGTCTCCAAACCGCTCCAGCCGGAACGCGGCGCTGAGATAGTCGTCTGCCGCCGCCTTCAGGTGCGGCTCCTCGGCAAATGCTTCAGCCGGGAGCGGGGCCAGGTCGAAGGCGTGGAGCAGCGTCCACAGGGCGAACCGCCGTCCCGGCTCGCGCTCGACCCCGAAGGCGATCTTCAGCTTTTCGAGCGCGCGGTCGAATTCGGCTTCGGTCAGGCTGGACGGGTCTTCGCTGCCGAAAAAGTGGACCAGCAGGGCTTCGAGTTCCATGTCAGAGCGCGATCAGACCCGTGGCGGCGCCAAGCCAGAGCAGGCCGGCACCCCCCAGCGCCGCTGCGATATAGCCCAGCCAGCCGCGGCTTTCGCCCTTGCGTTCCCAGACCAGTTCCACCTCGGGAAGTGGCGGTGCTTCCGGCGCGCCGCCCTTGGGCGGGAACTTTTCCTCGATCCGGCGGACCAGGTCCGGCAGGCGTAGCAGGGTTTCGGCGTCCTTGCGCAGGCGGTCGGCAATCGCGGCCTCGGGTCCCAGTTCGTCGCGGATCCATTCGCGGACGAAGGGCGCCGCGACGTCCCACATGTTGATCTGCGGATTGAGCTGGGTCGCCAGGCCTTCGACCATGACCATGGTCTTTTGCAGCAGCAGCAGGTGCGGCTGGGTCTGCATGTCGAAATCGCGGGTGATGGCGAACAGTCCG
>CAZNBX010000079.1:6912-7182 GCA_964571305.1 uncultured Novosphingobium sp. | reverse complement strand
AGAGGTCGAACACTTCGTCGAGCACTTCCTGGATGCGCTCGTCCGGGCGGTCGACCTTGTTGACCACGACGATCGGACGCAGGCCCAGGGCCAGCGCCTTGCCGGTGACAAACTTGGTCTGCGGCATCGCGCCTTCAGAGCTGTCGACCAGCAGGATCACGCCGTCGACCATCGAGAGGATGCGTTCCACTTCGCCTCCGAAGGCAGCGTGGCCCGCGCCGCCGGGGACGCCGTCGTGACCCGCCGGCCGGCCACACAGCTCGGCACCGT
>CAZNBX010000079.1:0-6902 GCA_964571305.1 uncultured Novosphingobium sp. | reverse complement strand
GATGTTGATGCGGGTGCCGTTCCATTCGACCGAGGTGCACTTGGCCAGAATGGTGATCCCGCGCTCCTTTTCGAGGTCGTTGGAGTCCATCGCGCGTTCTTCAACCCGCTGGTTGTCGCGGAAGGTGCCGGATTGGCGGAACAACTGGTCAACCAGGGTGGTCTTGCCGTGGTCGACGTGGGCGATGATAGCAATATTGCGCAGCGGCAGCGGGGCGGACATTGGAAAAGCTTCTTTCTGTTCGGAGAGCGGCGCCTGTTGCACCGCAGCATTGCGCGCGCCCCTAGCCTAAGCGGGGCCCGGGAGCAAGCTTGGCGGCTTTTGCTTGCGATGGGGCGGGCAATGTGGTCTGTGCCGGGCAGGGAATAAGGGGGCATGGCAAAAGGGATTTGCTATGCTGCAATGGATGATCCTGCCGCTGAAGCGCTACGCCGATTTTTCGGGACGATCGCGCCGGCGGGAGTTTTTCGGGTTTTTCGTACTCAACACGCTTGTCACCGGCGCATTGCTTGGGCCGATCTGGACCTGGCTGGTTGGCAATGCCGCTTCCTTGAAGGCTGCGGGCATGTCGCCCAAGCTGGCGGGGACCATCGCCGATCCCAGCCCAACCGTGCTCGGTCTGGGCCTGCTCGGCGGGCTGTGGGCCATCGGGACCCTGGTGCCGACCGTCGCGCTATCGGTCCGCCGTCTGCACGACCGGGGGATGAGCGGCTGGTGGTATCTGGCCTTCGTGATCTTTGCGCTTGTGGTCGCCTTTTCGAACGTGCCGCTGGGCGGGTTCATCACGGCGGTGCTCTACCTCGGGGTGATGTCGCTGCCCGGAACGCGCGGCGCGAACCGGTTTGGCGAGGATCCGCGCCTCGGCGGAGCGGACGTGGCTGAAGAACCGTCGGTCCTGCCGTTCGAAGCAGCGGCGCGGCGCTAAAGTTCGCGCAGCGCCTGGGCGGGCTTGGCGCGCAGCAGTGGCAGCGAGGCGGCGAGGGCAAAGACGATCACCAGCGCCAGGCCCAGTCCCAGCGTGGTGAAGACCGCTGCCCAATCCGGCAGCCAGTCGAACTCGAACAGCTTGACCACGACCAGCCAGGCGGTGCCGGTGCCCAGGACCAGGGCGACACCGGCCAGGACTGTTGCCAGCAGGGCATATTCCGCCAGTTGCAGGCCAAGCAGTTGGCGGCGGCTGGCGCCCAGTACGCGCAGGATCACGTTGTCGTAGATCCGGCTGGCGCGGGCAGCGGCGATCGCGCCCAGCAGCACGGCGATTCCGGCCAGGACCGCAACCGAGGCGGCAGCGAGGATGGCCAGGCTGACCTGGCGCAGCAGGTCCCGTGCCTGGGTCAGCACGCCGCCGACCTCGATCACCGAGCTGGAGGGGAAGCTGCGCACCAGGGTGCGCAGCATCGCGCCGCGCTGCGTGTCCCTTGGCAGGTCGATCATCGCGGCCAGGTTATGCGGCGCGTCGGCAATCGCATTGGGGCTGAACACCAGCACATAGTTGAAGCCCAGCGAATCCCAGTCGATCCGGCGGAACGACGCGATCTTTGCGGTCCGCTCCACGCCCAGCAGGCCAATGGTCAGCTGATCCCCGATCTTGAGGTCGAGGGCCTCGGCCAAGCGCTCGTCAATCGAGACCAAGGGCTCGCCCGCATAGTCCTTGGGCCACCACGTCCCGGCGGTTACGACATTGCCTTCCGGAACCGCGTCGGAATAGGTCAGCCCGCGCTCTCCGCGCAGGGGCCAGGCGTTTTCGGGAATTTCCTTGAGGCTGGAGACGCGGATCATCCGCTCGGCCGGGCCATAGGCGAGGATCGATCCGCGCAGCGCCGGGACGGTGCGAACCTTGGCCCCCGGTGCTTCGCGCTGGACCGTCGCGGTAAATTCAGCGGCACGGTCGCGGGGCACGTCGAGGACAAAGTAATCCGGCGCGCGCTGCGGCACGCGGGACTGGATATTGGCATCAAGGCTGGTCTGGATCGCGGCCAGCAGGACAAAGGCGGAAAGCCCGAAGCCGAGCGCCGTGACCAGCGCGCCGGTCTGCGCCCCCGGTCGGTGCAGGTTGGACAGGGCAATCCGCAGCAGCGGCCTTTCCGGACGCGGCAGGCGCGCGGCCATGCGTCGGATCGACCAGCCCAGCCCGCCGAGCAGGAGCAGCACGGCTGCCGCTCCGCCGAGGAAGCCAAGCACCAGCTCTGGCTGGCGGCTGCCGATCAACGACAGGGCGACGATCCCGGCCACACCCAGCGCGACCGGCGGCAAGGCATCGCGCCAGCGGCTCGCCAAGGGAGCCACGCGCGCCCGAAAAAGTGCCATGGCGGGAAAGCGTCGCGCGGCGAGCAGGGGCGGAGCGGCAAAGACCGTTGCCACCAGCAGGCCGAAGAGGGCAGCGCGAAGCAGTGCCCAGGGATCGAGCGTGAATCCGCTCGCCACGGGCAGAAGCTGGCCCAGCGCCTTGGCCAGCAGCGGGGTGACAAGTACGCCTGCGGCAAGACCAGCGAGGCTGCCGACCAGAGCGGCGGCAGCGATCTGGAGCAGGTAGATCCGCGCAATGTCGCCACTCGTCGCGCCCAGTACTTTCAGCGTCGCGACTGCTCCGCGCCGGGCTTCAAGATAGGAGGAAACGCCGCCGCCAATCCCGATCCCGGCAATGACCAGCGCGGCAAGGCCGACCAGGGTAAGGAAATCGCCCATCCGGGCAACGAAGCGCTCTGCCCCCGGAGCAGCGCGTTCGCGGGTGCGCAGTTCGAATCCCGAGGAGGGGAACTGCTGCTTGAGGTTGTCGACTACCTTTTCCGGGTCCGCAGCGGCGGGCAGGGCGATGCGGTATTTTGCGCGGTACATTGCGCCGGGGGCGATCAGGCCGGCCTTGGCCGGGGCGTCCAGATGGGCGATGACCACCGGACCGAGCGCAAAGCCTTCACTCAGCCGGTCCGGCTCGTCCGAAATGATTCCGCCGACTTTGAGCGCGGCGGTGCCGATGGAAATCGTTGCGCCCGGGCCAACGCCCAGCCGGTCGGCTGCACCTTGGGCAATCCACACTTCGCCCTCGGCCGGAGAGCCGACCTTGCGGCCGTCGGTCAGGCTTAGCCGCCCAACAAGCGGCCAGGCATGGTCAACCGCTTTCAGCTCAACCGGAGCGGCCAGATCGCCCGCCCGCGCCATCGCCTGCATCCGGTATCCGCCAGAGACGGGACCAAGCCGCGAGAATGCCGCTTGTTCGGAGGGCGTGGCGCTACGCTGCCAGACCGAGACTTCCACGTCGCCGCCCAGGATCGCCCGGCCCCGGGTCGACAGTTCCTGTTCGATTGCTCCGGTTAGGGTGCCGATAGCAGCCAGCGCGCCGACGCCCAGGAACAGGCAGACGAGCAGCAGGCGCAGTCCGCGAAAGCGCGCGGAAAGGTCGCGCCGGGCAATGGTCCAGGCCGTACGCCATCCGATCATGCGACGGCGGTGTCCTTGGCAATCCGTCCATCGGCAAGGGTGACGACGCGTTCGCAGCGCTCGGCCAAGGCGGGGTCGTGGGTGATGATGATCAGCGTCGCCCCGGCCTCGGCCCGGCGGGCGAAGAGCAGGTCGACAATTCCCGACCCGGTCGCCGCGTCAAGGTTGCCGGTCGGCTCGTCGGCAAAGACCAGCGGCGGTCGCGGAGCCAGTGCACGGGCAATCGCCACGCGCTGTTGTTCCCCGCCAGACAGTTGCGCCGGATAGTGCGATAGGCGGTGGCCCAGCCCGACCGCCGTCAGCTCCGCCTCTGCCCGAGCGCGGGCATCAGGCATCGCCGCCAGTTCCAGCGGGGTCATGACGTTTTCAAGCGCAGTCATCGTCGGCAGGAGGTGGAAGGCCTGCAGCACCACGCCGATCCGGCCGCGCCGCGCGGTGGCGAGGGCGTCCTCGTCCATCGCGGAGAAGTCCGCTCCGGCAACGGTCAGTTGGCCTGACGAGGCGCGCTCCAGCCCGGTCAGCACGGCCATCAGGCTGCTCTTGCCGGAACCGGACGGGCCGAGCAGGGCCAGCGTCTGGCCTTGCGGCACGGTCAGGTCGATACCGCGCAGCACGTCGACCGCGCTGCCCGCTTCGCCGAGGGAAAGGGTAAGGTTTCGGGCGTCAATCGCTGGGAGGGGACTTGTCACGCGGGCGGGATGCCATAGCTAGAGGAAAAGAACAGGAGAATTCGCTGATGAAATGGAAACTTGCCGCGGCACTTGCAACCCTGTCCCTCGGGGCATGCGGCAGTGATCCTGCTCCCGTTCCGGTCGAAAGCACTGCCGCGGCCATGCCTGACCTGCCGGTGGTGGGAGAGGAAGTGGCGATCCTCGCCCTGGGCGACAGCTTGTTCGCCGGATACGGGGTGGAGCCCGGGCAAAGCTATCCGGCGCGGCTCGAGGCCGCGCTGCGGGCCCGGGGAATCAACGCGAAGATCGTCAATGCCGGGGTTTCAGGGGATACCACGGCGGGCGGATTGCAGCGGCTGGATTTCGTCCTGAACGGGATGAAAAGCCTGCCCGCACTGGTCATTATCAGCCTTGGCGGGAATGACATGCTGCGCGGACTGCCGCCGGAGCAGACCCGCAAGAACCTCGACGAATTGCTGACCAAGCTCGACGAGCGCAAGGTGCCGGCACTGCTGATGGGCATGCTTTCGGCCCCCAATTGGGGCGCGGACCATGCCAAGGCGTTCAACGCGATCTATCCAGAGCTGGCCCGCAAGCATGACGACCGGCTGGTGCCGTTCTTCCTCCAGGCGGTGATCGACAAGCCGCAACTCATTCAGGCGGACCGAATCCACCCGACCGCGCAGGGACTTGAGGAAATCGTCGCGGCAACCGTGGACGACGTGGCCCAGGCGCTGCCGGTTAAGCCAGCTTCTCCGCCAGCCCCTCGCTGACCCGCCAGACGGCTGCTTCACCGGCGATGGCATCGAACGGAGCGGCTTCGGTTCCGGTCAGCCAGACCTGAGCGTTACCGGCGCGGAGCCTTTCGAACAGGGCTTCGCGCCGGACCGGATCGAGGTGGGCTGCCACTTCGTCGAGCAGCAGTACACCCGGACGATCCGGATCAAGCAGCCCGGCATGGGCCAGGGTGATGGTAATCAGCATCGCCTTTTGCTCGCCGGTGGAGCAATCGGCAGCAGGTTGGTCCTTGCCTGCCATGGTCACTTGCAATTCGTCGCGGTGCGGGCCGGTCAGGGTGCGCTGGGCTGCGCGGTCGCGGCGACGACCGGCGGCAAGCGCTTCGGCCAGTTCGGCCTGGTCCAGCGGGCCACCCGCCTGATAGGCCAGGACCGGCCGGGCAAAGGGTGCCTCGGGCAGTTCGCTCAGTGCCAGGCCGAGGCGTTCGACCAGTCGCTGGCGTGCCTGGGCAACGGCGGCCCCGGCCTCGGCAAGTTGCAGTTCTATCGCGTCGAGCCAACGGGGATCAGGCTCATTCTCGTCCGCGAGCAGGCGGTTGCGTTCGCGCAGCGCGCCTTCCAGCTTGGCGGCGTTCTTGGCATGGGCCGGTTCCAGCGCGAGGACCAGACGGTCGACAAACCGGCGCCGCGCTCCGGCCCCTTCGGCGAAGAGCCGGTCCATCGCCGGGGTCAGCCAGCCGATCGACAGCCATTCGCCCAACCGCACGGCGGGAACTTCCGCGCCGTTGACCTGGACCACACGGCGCCCGGGCCGCTCGGCACGCACTCCGGTGCCCAGTGTCACCCCTTCATCCAGCACGGCGCTGACCGCAAAGCTGCCGTCGCCCATCTTTGCCGGTACTTCAGGCAGGGCGGCGCGGCGCAGGCCACGGCCCGGGGCCAGCAGGGACAGTGCTTCGAGGACATTGGTCTTGCCCGCACCGTTCTCTCCGACCAGCAGGTTGAACTGAGCCGTTCCATCAAGCCGACTGGCCTGATGGTTGCGGAAATTGGCAAGGGTGATGCGGTCGAGCCCCATGGCGCCCGCGATAGAGCGAGAGCGGCCCGGCTGTCACGCCAAAGCGTGATCCGAAAGGTTGGGAATTTTTACCAAAAGTTGTTTATTGCGCTTGGTGGAACGATTTGTTCATCGCCACGAAAGCCCGGAATTGCGTAGTTTTGCGCAATTGGCACGCCTTCTGCAATCAGTCTGGCATCTGCGGAACGACCCGTATCACCGATTGAATTGAAGGGAAGAAACCATGACGCACCAATCCACTTTCGCCAACAAGCTTGCCGCCGCAGCTTCGGCTTTCATCCTCTCGCTGGTCCTGATCAGCGGCACCGTATCGATGCCGTCGACGGCCCAGGCGCAGACCGTCTACGTTGGAGAAATGGCGTGACCATCATCAACCAGGGGGAAAATCCAATGGCCAACAGCCGCACGTTTCGTCTCGACAAGGCCAATGGCAAGTTCATGGGCGTGTGCAGTGGCATCGCCAACTATACCGGCTGGGACGCCAATCTGGTTCGCATCGGGTTTGCAGTCGGTACGATCTTCGGCTTCGGATCGCTGATCTTGGTCTACCTTGCAATCGGCCTCATCGCCGATTGAACCTTGGCCGGTGAGGCCCCGTTCGCAGAGCGGGGCCTAGACCGCGTCGGTCTTGGCAAAAGGTGAAAAGTCGATCCCGGTGTCGTAAACGTCGACGCCCTCGCGCGCCTTGAACCAGCCGACCACCGCATAGGTCACCGGGGTCAGCGCGGCCTCCCACAGCACTTTGAGCAGCCAGTTGGTGACCATCACGGTGGCGACCTGATCGGTCGTCCAGATGCCCAGGAAAGCGACGGGATAGAAGATCAGGCTGTCGACGCCCTGGCCGAACACGGTCGACCCGATGGTCCGCGCCCACAGGTGCTTGCCCTTGGTCACGATCTTCATCTTGGCGAGGACGAAGCTGTTGACGAATTCGTAAGTCCGAAACTGGTGATCCTCGAAAACCGCCTGCTCGAAAGCCAC
>CAZNBX010000078.1:3829-7201 GCA_964571305.1 uncultured Novosphingobium sp. | reverse complement strand
CAGATGCGTGGCAAAGGCGTGGCGCAGGACGTGCGGGCTGACCTTCTCCGGATCGATCCCGGCCCGTGCGGCCAGAGCGCGGAGCAGCTGGAACAGGCGAATACGGGTCAGGTGGCCTTGCCGCGAGCTTGAGGGGAACAGTGCCTTGCCCTGGTCGGGCCGAAGCGCGAGCCAGCGCGACAGCGCGGTCTTGGCGCGGGTGCTGACCGGGGCCATGCGTTGCTGGCCGCCCTTGCCGGTCACGGTAAGGAACGGCGCATCGCGGGGCACAGCGGCCAAGGGCAAGGAAACCAGTTCGGTAGCGCGCAGGCCGGAGCCATAGAGCAATTCGAGCAGCGCGAGCATCCGCACCGCATCGGGCTTGTCCCCGCCCGCTTCCAGCTCGGCGCGGCCGAACAGCGCCTCAACCTCGGCATGGCTCAGCAGCCGCGGCAGCGGTCGGCGCGCGCGGGGGCGCGGCAGGGCGGGCGACGGATCGTCCCCTCGCCAGCCCTCGTCGATCAGGAAGCCATAGAACTGCCGCAGGGTCGAGCATTTCCGCGCCAGACTGGCAGGCGCCAGGCCCGACCACGCCGCACCAAGCGAGGCCAGGGCCGCGTTATCCGCCTTGACCAGATCACCGATCGCTTCCTCTGCCCCTTCCAGGTCACGGCGATAGGCGGCCAGGGTGTTAGCCGCCGCGCCGCGCTCGGCGGCGAGCATGGCGAGAAAGCTTTCGACCGCGTCGGAAATCGTCAGCCCCGCGCCACGGCTTCAGCCGCGATCATCCGCGCCTCTGCCCCCAGCCCGACGCGATTGAGCGCCGCAACGATGTGGTAGAGGTAAAGCGGGGTCATCTTGCCCCAGCTGTCGCCCTGCATCCCGACGCCGGCGAGCAAGGCCACCAGCGCGGCGTTGTTGGCATCGGCAGCTTGGTCGATCAGGCGGGTCCAGTTGGTCCGGCGATTGAGGTCGACCTTCAGCTTGTCGGCAAATTCGCGGGCCAGGCCGTCATCGACCCGGCGCAGGCCGTAAAGCCCGGCGAGCAGGAAGCCGCTCTTGCGGTACTCGTCGCTCGAATCGTCGTCGTAAAAGCCATATAGCGCGCCTGCCTCGACCGGCGCACGCTCTGGCGCGGCCAGGACGAGCAGGCCCCAGGCGAGCGAACCGGCATCGGCCTGCGGGGCCCACAGCATCGCATTGCGGTCCAGCCCGGCGGAGAGCATCGAGGCGATCAGTTCCGGCGCATCGTCGGCAAAGTCATCAGAGACCGGCATGCGCGCGGCGGCATAGGCGGTCAGGACCTGGCGCGAATAGCGCGCGTCATCATCCGCCGCGCCGTCCCACAGCTTGCGGATTGCGGCCATACGCTCGCTCGGCGTCTCGCCGACATAGGCGGTGCGCAGGATCTCGGCCGAGGCCGCCAGCTCACCCTCGATATCGGGCTGGGCATAGATCTGGCCATAGAGGTCGACCAACGCCGCACTCGACAGGATGCCCTGCCCGCCGACCTTGTCCGCCGCTGCGGCGCGGGTCTGCAGCGAAAGCATCGGCGCGGTCGCCTGGACCAGCGTATAGCGACGCGGCGCGTCCTTCATCAGCTTGGCCGGTGGCTCCAGCCCGACCGCGATCAGCAGGGCATAGCGCCACGGGGTCATCCCCTCGACATCGTCCCACTCAACCTTGACTGCGCGGCGGACCTTGCCGGCCGAACCGGCGAACTTCATCGCCAGCAGACCGTCGGTGCGCTTCCACCCGTTGGGGCCGATCAAGCGGTCCAGCTGGGCCATGCCCGAGGCGCCGTCGCCCTGGAACGAGGCGCAAATGCCGCGCAGCACGCGCCAATCCACGTCCTTGCGCGCCCCGCCCTGCACCGCGACGATCGGGCAAACCCCGGTAATGTCGCCGGTAAAGGCATAGGCATCGAGCGCGGCATTGGTCAGCTTGTCGGTGTAATTGGCCGCATCGACGTCCTGGACGATCGTCCGCGCCAGCGGCCCCTCGCCCATCCGGACCAGCAGGCTGGCGCGCATCGCGGCGAAATCGGCCGGGTTCATCCCCGCCGGAGCATCAAGCCGCGAAACCAGCGCCCGGCGCAGCAGGATATGCCCCCAGCGCGAGACCAGGCGGCCCTGGTTCGCCTCGAGCACGCGGTCGACCAGACGCACGTCCTGGCGGCCAAGCGAGGTCGGCGAGAAGCCGCCCTCGCCCTGGCCGAGCACGCCCACCTGGCTCATCGAGCGGCGGGCAGCAGGCGGAATGTCGAACTTGGGTTTGAGGCCGAGCAGCTCGTCCAGCTCATCGGGCGACATCGCCTCGATTTCCTTGAGCGTCGGAATCCGCTGGCCATTGGGCAAGGTGCGCGGCGCGGCCGGAGCCGCGGTCGGAGCGCCACCAGCGCCGGGAACCGGCTGGACCACCGGGGTCGAGGTTGGGCTCGGCTGCGCCGCAGGGCGCGCCTTGGGCCGTTCAAAGCCCGGCGGGAGCAGCGATTCGGGCGAAGACTGGGCAAAGACCAGCGCAGAGGTGCACACGGCGGCCGCCCCGGCGGTCAACAAAAGCAGCCGCTTCAACGCACTTCTCCCGCCAACTTCACTGCCACGCGCCACTTCCCCAGTTCGGAAACTTGCACTGCCGGTTAGCCTATCTATAGGCGGGGCCGCAATGGAACTTGATGAATCCCCGCTCTCTCCCGCTGAAATCGAGGAGCTGGCCCAGCGGATCGACCGTCCGGTCGTCCTCGTCGGACTGATGGGCGTGGGCAAGTCGAGCATCGGGCGCAAGCTGGCGACCGCGCTGCACATGCCCTTCGTCGACGCCGATGAAGAGATCGAGAATGCCGCGCAGATGTCGATCTCGGAAATCTTTGCCCAGTTTGGCGAGCCCTATTTCCGCGATGGCGAGCGCCGGGTGATCGCCCGCCTGATCGACGGTCCCGGCACGCGCCGCGTCATCGCCACCGGCGGCGGCGCTTTCGTCAACGACGAGACCCGCGCCCTGATCCTCGACAAGGCGGTGGCGGTCTGGCTCGACAGCGATATCGACGTGCTGGTCGACCGGGTTGGCCGCAAGGACACCCGTCCGCTGCTCAAGAACGGCAACCCGCGCGAAATCCTGGCCCGGCTCAAGGCCGAGCGCGATCCGGCCTATGCCCAGGCCCCGATCAAGGTGAAAAGCTCGACCGGCCCGCAAAGCCGGACCGTGGCCCGGGTGCTGAAAGGAATTGCCCAATGGCTGTGATCCCCGTCGACATTGCCGGTGCGCCCTATGAAGTGCGGGTCGGAACCGGCCTGCTGAGCACCCTGGCCGAGCAATGCAGCGGCCGCCTGCGCAAGCGCCGCGTGCCGGTGGTTACCGACGCGCAGGTCCGCAGGGCCGGGGGCGCGGCTGTCG
>CAZNBX010000078.1:0-3819 GCA_964571305.1 uncultured Novosphingobium sp. | reverse complement strand
CGTCCTGCCCCCGGGCGAGGCGAGCACGAGCTGGGACCAGCTGGCCGCCACGGTCGACTGGCTGCTCGCCGAAGAGGTCGAGCGCGGCGATCACGTGCTGGCGCTCGGCGGCGGGGTGATCGGCGACCTCACCGGCTTTGCCGCCAGCATCCTGAAACGCGGCTGCAAGTTCATCCAGATTCCCACCACCCTGCTCGCCCAGGTCGATTCCAGCGTCGGCGGCAAGACCGCGATCAACACGCCTGCGGGCAAGAACCTGGTCGGCGCGTTCCACCAGCCCTCGCTGGTACTGGCCGATCTCGCCGCGCTGGGCACCCTGCCCCCGCGCGAGATGAAGGCCGGCTATGCCGAAGTGGTGAAGTACGGCCTGCTCGGCGATGCGGAGTTCTTCCGCTGGTGCCAGGCCAACGGCGCGGCCATGCTCGCCGGAGACGCGGACCTGCGCGAATATGCCGTCGCCCACTCGGTCGCGGCCAAGGCCCGGATCGTCAAGCAGGACGAGAAGGAAACCCTCGGCCTGCGCGCCCTGCTCAACCTCGGCCACACCTTCGGCCACGCGCTGGAAGCCCAGACCGGCTTTTCCGACCGCCTGCTCCACGGCGAAGGCGTCGCGCTGGGCATGGTCCTCGCCGCTCGCTTCTCCGCGCGCCGGGCCTTGCTCTCGCACGAAGACGCCGAACTCGTCGCGCGCCACTTTGCCGAAGTGGGCATGGCCAGCGAAATCGCCTCACTCGGCCTCAACTGCGACGGCCAGGCACTGGTCCAGCACATGCTCCACGACAAGAAAATGGACGCCGGCACCCTGCCCTTCGTCCTCCTCAAGTCGATTGGCGAGGCGTTCCTGGCGAAGGACGTGGACCTGAGCGAGGTTGCGGCGTTTCTGGATGGGGAACTGGCGGGGTAATCCCCGCGGAAACCTTGCTACCCTTTCAAGTGTTCCAAACGCGATGCAGCGAAAGGAACACCTCATGCCCGCCAAGTCCAAAGCCCAGCAAAAAGCGGCCGGAGCCGCGCTTTCCGCCAAGCGCGGTGAAACCCCGAAGAGCAAGCTGCGCGGCGCTTCTAAGCAGATGGAAGCATCGATGAGCGAGAGCGAACTCGAAGACTTCGCCGCGACCGAGCACAAAGACAAGCCAGAGCACCTGAACGACAGGAAATAACTACCTTAGCGCCCCGACTGAGGCTGCGGCGCCTTAGAAAGGAGCACTCCAGCTAGTGGACTCTTTGACTGATATCGAGGACAGTCTAACCATCTGACAAAAGATGGTTTTTAAAAACATGATTCTAATTGGCGCAGGTACGAAACACAAAACTGGGCTAGCTGTTGCGTCGATGACGCTAATAAATGTGTGCGCTTTTTTGATGGGATATGGGCTATTTGAGTCGGCCAAATACGAACGCCTAGCTCGCGGCAATATCAACGACTACTCGGCTCATACGAGCAATCGCGGAGCCCAAAACTGCGTCGGTAAATTTTCTCGCGACCGCCATGAATGCCTTGAGAGGCTAATGGACGATCTTCGCGAATACGAACACAATCAATACGATCTTTTAGCTCAAAGGCAGTCCGCTCTGTGGGCGTATGTAATGGCCGCAACGGCAATTCTTGGGATAATCCTGAGCGCCGTAGGGGTTTGGTTGGTCAAGACAACCTTTGACGAAACACGAGCTGCCAATGATATAGCCAGGGACACAGCCAAAAGGCAGCTTAGAGCTTACATTACCACCGAAAATCATCAGGTCGTAAACTTTGGCGCTGGCTTGAAGTATTCCCATATTTGTCAGCTACACAATCGAGGTCAAACACCAGCTTACGATGTGCGAATTTGGTCGCGACCTGTTTGCATTGTGGCTGCAGAGGCCTTCCCGCAATGGGCCAAAATCAGAAAATGCGGAGAGATCGATCAATCCAAGGCAGTCCTCGGCCCAGGGCAGTGGGTGACACATCACAACGCATCGACTGCGCCCCTTACGCAAGACTCATATATTGGGCTATGCAGCGGCGATTTGGTTATAATCTGGGGCGGCCTCGTGACTTATCGAGATGCTTTTGGGAAGCGCCATGCTACCACTTTTAAATACGCATTTACCGGGGACGGTACGTACATTAGCGGCAACTGCGACATGACAGCGTGTTCCCGAGGGAACATGGCAACCTAATGCAACAAGTCGCGCTGTAGCTTGCCGCATTTAGTTCGCAATTACTAAGGATGTCGTGCCGACTAATCATTTTCCTACACAGCCAAAGCCTGTCATGCTCCTGCCATGCCCCAACCCAGTCCCGCGCAGTGAGCCGCGCAGACGTCCATTCTGACCTGCTAAGGCCGCGCCAAGTGCGCGGCCTTTGTGCATCTGGGCGGAATTTTTTCCGCCCCGCGCACACAACTCGCACGTTCCACGCCAAAACCCCAGTATTCCCGAGCCTCCGCGCATGTTGGAAGAAGCGGACGATGAGTCCACTGTGTCAACTTGGCGTCATCCACCGCCCTGCGCCCCGCGCGCTTGCCAGTGCCATTGCGCAGGAGTAGCCCGTTGCAAACGAAACCACCCTGGGGAATGCCATGACTGTCGCCGAAGCTACGCCCGAGCTTGAGGCTCCGCCGCACGACCGCGCATTCCTGGGGCATCCCAAGGGGCTGGGCTATCTCGCCTTTGTCGAGGGGTGTGAGCGGTTCTCGTACTACTCCATGCAGACTCTGCTGGTGCTCTACATGGTCAAGTACCTGCTGCTGCCCGAGCACATCGGCAATGTCCTGGGGCTGCAATGGCTGCAGGCTGCGGCCTATGCCGGCAAGGAGGGCCAGCCGCTCGCCTCGGCGATCTTCGGGGACTATACCAGCCTGGTCTATCTCACCCCGATTGCGGGCGGGTTCATTGCCGACCGCTGGCTGGGCCGCCGCGCGACGCTGCTCGCCGGGGCCGTGGTCATGGCGATTGGCCACTTCCTGATGGCCTTCGAAGGGCTGTTCCTGTTCGCCCTGATCGCGCTGGTGATCGGCGTCGGCCTGTTCAAGGGCAACATCGCCAGCCAGGTGGGCGAGCTTTACGGCCCCAACGACCTGCGCCGCGCGATGGCGTTCCAGATCTTCTACATCGCGATCAACGTCAGCGTGATCGCCGCACCCCTGATTTCCGGGACGCTGGGCGAGAAGGTCGGCTGGCATTACGGCTTCGGCACGGCGGGCGTGGTCATGGTGGCCGGCCTGCTGCTTTACCTCACGGCCGGGCCATGGCTGCCGCAGGAGGACCGCGCGGTGGACGCCAAGGCCTCGGCCGAAGGGGTCGATGGCAAGCGCCTGCTCGCCTTCTCCGCCGCTGCCCTCGCCGCGCTCTATGCGCTGGCCCAGGTCGTGCCCGACATTGCGGCAATCGGCATTTCCGGCGAAGTCGGGCTGGCGGTCGCGCTGGGCCTGCTGGCCGCAGTGACCACGGCGGACCGGCCCCGGGTCTTCGCACTGTTGCTGCTGATCCCGATCCTGGCGCTGGCCATGCTGACCAACCAGCAGATCTTCAACGCCTACCTCGTCTGGGCGGATGAGCATTTCCAGCTGACCTTCTTCGGCACGACCCTGCCGACCAGCTATATGATTACCATCGACGCGGCGCTCAGCTTTTCGATGCTCGCGGTGGTCGCGCTGTTCTGGAAGTGGCGCAGCGACCGCGGCGCGTGGGAGCCGGACGAGATCGGCAAGATGATCCTCGGTTCGGTCTTCGTGATGGGCGGCGGCCTGTGCCTCTACACCGCCGCGCTGACCCAGGGGGACGGCAAGATCGGGCTGTTCTGGCCGGTGATGTTCCACCTGCTCAACTCGATCGGCT
>CAZNBX010000077.1:0-7217 GCA_964571305.1 uncultured Novosphingobium sp. | reverse complement strand
AGGCTGCGGGTGCGCCGCATGTGAAGGTGGAGGCCCAGCTCCCAGGTCACCCCGATCCCGCCATGGATCTGGATGCAGTCGCGGGCATTGGTGTCATAGGCTTCGGTCGCGCTGATCCGCGCGTCGGCGGCGGCGAGCAGGAATTCGTCGGTGCCTTCCTGCGCCGCGGCGTGGATGCAGTTGGCGCGCGCGATTTCGACCAGGCCATACATTTCAGCGATGCGGTGCTTGACCGACTGGAACATGCCAATCGGCTGTCCAAAGGCCTTGCGAGTCACGGCATAGTCGCGGGCGACCTGCATCAGCACTTCGGCCCCGCCGACCTGCTCATGCGCGGTGACGACCGCCATGCGGGCCAGCACGTCGAGCGCCAGCTTGCGCGCCGCTTCGCCCGTGGCGATGACCGTGGCAGGGGTGCCGTTGAAGGTCAGGTCGGCATAGAGCCGGGTATTGTCATAGCTGTTCACGGCAGCGCGGTTGGCCCCGGCCAGTTCCGCGACGACCAGCGCCGGCTGGCCATCGGCATTGGCCCAGACCACCGCGATGTTGGCCTTCAGGCCGCCGGTTACGGCGGGCTTGGTGCCAGTCAGCTTTCCGCCGGAGAAGGTCACGCCAGCGGCGGGCGGCAATGCCGAATTGCCTTCGGCGAAGGCAACGCAGCCGGTTGCTTCACCGCTGGCCAGCTTGGGCAGCCAGTTGGCGGCAAGCGCGGCATCGCTCCCCTGCAGCAGGGCCTGCGAAACGCCATAGCCACTGGTGAGGAACGGAGCTCCCGAAGTGGCAGCGCCGCAAGCCTGGGCGACAAGGCCGAGTTCGATCAGGCCGAGGCCTAGTCCGCCATGCTCTTCCGGAATCGCAAGTGCTGTCCAGCCCTGCTCGACCGCCGTATCCCAGAACGGCTGGTCGTGCTCGCCCACCTGCTCCAGCAGCTTGAGAAGGCGGCTCTTGTCCATGCGTGCATCGAGCACGCGGCGCGATTCGGTGGCGATGGCCTGCTGGCCCTCGTCGTAAAGTATCGACATCGGCATTCTCTCCTTGGCACCTTCTTAATCGTTCGATTAAAAAGGTGCAATCACCTGTACGAAAGGGCAAGCCATGACACCTGATCCGCTGTTCGATTTCTCTGGAAAGGTCATTCTGGTCACCGGCGGTTCGCGGGGTCTGGGCTATCGCATGGTCAAGGCCTTTGCCGAGCGCGGCGCCGACCTGATCATTGCCAGCCGCAAGCTGGAGAACTGCGAGAAGGTAGCAGGCGAAGTGCGCGCGCTGGGCCGCAAGGCGCTGGCCGTGGGCATGCACGCCGGACGCTGGGCCGATTGCGACGCCCTGATCGAGCGGGCCTATGGCGAGTTCGGGCGAATCGACGTGCTGGTCAACAATGCCGGGATGTCGCCCGCCTGCCCCAGCCACGAGATGAGCGAAGCGCTGTTCGATTCGGTCCTGAACCTCAACTTCAAGGGCCCGTTCCGCCTCGCCAGCCAGATCGGGCATCGCATGGCACAGGCTGGCGGCGGTGCGATCATCAACATCAGCTCGATTGCCTCGACCCGTTCTTCACCAGGAGTGGTGCCTTATTCCGGGGCCAAGGCCGCGCTCAACGCGATGACCGTTTCGCTCGCCCGCGAATATGCGCCGAAGGTTCGGGTGAATGCGATCGTCGCTGGCCCGTTCCTGACCGACATTGCCGAGGCCTGGGAGGAAGAGAAGCGCGAAAAGCAGCCGGTGGCCCTGGGCCGCCCCGGCTTGCCCGAGGAGATTGTTACCGCTGCGTTGATGCTCGCATCGCCATCGTCGAGCTATACCACCGGTGTACTCCTGCCCGTCGACGGCGGCTCTGGCTGACACAGGTTCCTGTCCTGCGGTGTCATAAATAACTTTCCATATTTGCGTGAAACGTTAATCTTTCCCGTAATCAAAACGATTTGCGGGGAAGAGGCGTGTCCAACGGCGCTAACAATCACACCGAGCAGAGCCTGGTGCGCTCGCGCAATCTGCTGATCGCGCTGCTATTTTTCGGCACGATCATCAATTACGTCGACCGCCAGGTCCTTTCCTTGCTCAAGCCAAGCATCGAGGCGGCCTATGGCTGGGGCGATGCTGAGTTCGCACACTTTGCCTCGATGTCGCAGCTGGCGGCAGCGACCGCGTTGATCTTCGTCGGCTACCTTCTCGACCGCTTCGGCGTGCGGCGGGCCTATGGTGCAGCGGTCGGACTTTGGAGCTTTGCCGGCATCGCACATGCCTTTGCAGCGACCGTTACCCAATTCGTTTCCGCCCGCGTCGCGCTGGTTGCGGCAGAGGCGATCAATACCCCTGCGGCGGTGAAGGCAGCGGCGGTGTACTTGCCGCTCAAGAAGCGTTCGTTGGCGATGGGCATCGTCAACTCCGCGCCGAACCTCGGCAATATCATCGCCCCGCTGACCGTCATTCCCTTCGCCGCCATCTTCGGCTGGCAAGCCGCCTTCATCGTCACCGGCCTGATCGGTTTCGTCTGGCTAGCCTTCTGGATTGGGGGAACCCGCCGCCTTGAGCCCGTCGCCAGCGCGCTGGGCGAAGATGTCCGCCCTTCCTTCCGTGACGCGATCCGCGACCGCGTGACCTGGGCAATTGCCGGAGCCAAGGCAATCACCGACATGTTCTGGTGGTTCTTCACCTTCTGGCTGCCCGACCTGTTCGTGAAGGTCTTTGGCCTGTCGCAGAAGGAACTGGCCGGCCCGACCGCGCTTGCCTTTACGCTCGCCGCGATCGGCGCCCTTTCGGCTGGCGTCCTGTTTCCGCGCCTGCTCGGCCGGGGCCTGACCGTCAACCGTGCGCGCAAGACGGCGCTGTTCATCTATGGCCTGATCGTCCTGCCGATTCCGCTGGCGCTCACCGCCGATAGCCCGTGGTTGGCGGCTGCGATAATCGGCATGGCGCTGTTCGCCCATCAGGGCTTTTCGACCAACATCTTCGGTTTCGCCGCCGATACGGTCAGCGCCTCGCGTGTTGGCACGGTCATGGCCATGGGCGCCATTGCCGGCAATCTGGCGGGTTTCGGCATCCAGGAGGCGACTGGCTGGCTGCTGACCAATGGCTATGGCTATGCCCCGCTGTTTTATGGCGCTTCGGTTGCCTACCTCGTCGCGCTGGGCGTCATTCACATTCTGGTTCCACGGATCGTGGCTCGCGACGAAGGGTAATATCGGCGCCGGAAGTGGTTCGGGTCGCACGCTGACATTCCTGACGTAGCGGCAGCCCGGTGCACCTTCCGGTGTGCCGGGCTGTTTCGCGTTCGTTGCGCGGGGAGCGGGCCTATGCCGGTCGGGCGCTTCCTGCTGTGCGCGCCCATATGTTGGGTTCATGTGCGGTTCTAGCAAAGCCCGACCCCCGTAATGCGCCGCAAACAGGCCAGGGCAGCCGCCGCTGCCACCTTGCGACATCGTGCGCGAAGCATTTGGCCGCTCGCCTAGCCATCGTGCCACGCAACGAAAAAGGCCCCCGGATCGCTCCGGAGGCCCCTTTCGTTCGGCAAGTGTGCCGGGATCAGAAGTTGACCCGCAGGTTCACACCCCAATAGCGATCCGCATCGCGCGGGATCTGGTAGCGGTAGGAACCGCTAACGCCGCCGTTGATGATCGCAGCCGCATAGCTCTTGTCGAACAGGTTGCGGACGATGAAGCTGAGCTTCCAGGCCTCGTCTGGATCGACCAGTGCGACGGTCGCATTGACCAGGGCATAGGCCGGGATCGTGCCCAGCTGACGCTGCACTGCATTCGGGGCGAACAGCGAGAGTTGCTCCGACTGGAAGTTCATCGAGCTGCTCAGCACCAGATCGGCGAAGCCGCCGGTAGGAATGCGCTGTTCAGCCGAAAGCGAACCCTTCCAGGTCGGGGCATAGCCCAGCTTGGTGCCGGTCGGGATGATGTCGCCTGCGGCGGCACCCGGAGCGGCCTTGAATTCCACGACGTGGGCATCGGTCACCGCAAGACCGCCAGCGATGGTGGTGTTGCGGGTCGGACGATAGTTCAGGTCCATTTCGATGCCGGTGGTCGAAACCGAACCGGCATTGGTGAAGCGGGTCACGACGACGCCAGCGACCAGGTCCGGGTTGTTGGCCTGGAAGTTGTTATACCTGGCGTAGAAGCCGGCGATGTTGAAGGTCATCTTTCCGTCGAGGAAGGTGTTCTTCAGGCCCACTTCGAACGAGTTCGAGGTTTCCGGCTCGATCACGTTGGTGCCGGTCGGGGTCAGGTTGTAGAAGACGTTGTAGGCCGGACCCTTGTAGCCACGGGCGTACGAGACATAGCCCATGACGTCATCGCTGAAGTCATACTGCAGCGCGGCCTTACCCGAAACGTTGTCGTTGCTGGTGTTGGTCCGGAACGGAACGCCGTTGGACTTGGCAACGCCTGCCGTGGTCGCGGCCGTCGGGCTTGCACCCAAGCCGATCTGGCGGACGTATTCGTCATAGACGCCCTGGTCGAAGTTCGGCTGGATGCCCGGAGCCGAGTTCGGGGTGCTGCTCGACGTGCGCGAATGGAACACCGACAGCTTGTCGTTGGTGTAGCGCAGACCGCCGATCAGGCGGGCCTTTTCGCCAAGTTTCAGGGTTGCCTGGCCGAATGTGGCGAAGTTGTCGAACACCGAGCCGAAGGTCGCCGTCCCGGTGTAAGCTACTGATGCATTGGCATTGGTGCTGCCGCAGGGGATCAGCACGCCGGTCGGCGCGCCGGTAGCCGCGGTGCAGCTGATGACGTCGCGGGTGAAGGTGCGCTCGCTTTCGGCGCGCGAGTAGTAGAGGCCGACCACATAGGACAGCATCTGGTCCGCCGGCGAGGTCAGGCGCAGTTCCTGGCTGAATGTATTCGAGGTCTGCGGACCCTTGTCGTGGAGCTGGTTGAAGCCGACGTAGGCGCGCGGCAGCCAGTCGCCGTCGCGGATTTCGGTATTGTCCCAGCCGCGATAGGCGGTGATCGAGGTCAGGGTGTGGCTGCCGACTTCATAGTCGACCTGGCCGGAAACGCCCCAGCCCTTTTCCTTGGTCGCAGTGACCAGGTTCTGGGCGACTTCGCGGGTGTCCGAACCCTTGGGGGTCGGCAGAACGCCGAAGGCGAGGCTGGTCGTTGCAGCGCCAGTGCCGGTCAGCGGACCTGTGGCGATGATATCGGCGCAGCAATCGTCGTCGTTCTTGTAGTAGTCCGCGGCAAGGTAGACGCGCAGGCTGTCGCTCGGTTCATAGAGGAACTGGCCGCGCAGGCCGTAGTGCTTGTAACCGTTGACCCATTCATTGCTGGTCACGTTGCGGATATTGCCATCGTACGAGCCGTAGAACGCGGTCAGGCGGGCTGCGGTGTCCTTGCCCAGCGGCACGTTGACCGCACCCTTCAGGCGTACTTCGTTGCGGTCAAAATAGCTGGCTTCGATGTTGCCGCCATATTCGAACTTCGGCATCTGGGTGGTGATGTTGACCACGCCAGCCGAAGCGTTCTTGCCGAACAGCGTGCCCTGCGGACCGCGCAGCACTTCGATCTGGGCAACGTCGACCATGTCCGAGAAAGCTTCGCCAGAACGCGCATAAACGACGCCGTCGACGACGGTCGAGACCGAAGGTTCACCGGCGATCGAGAAGGTCGCGGTGCCAACGCCGCGCAGGAAGATCGTCTGGTTCAGCGTGGTGCCCGACTTCAGGAAGTTGAGCGAGGGAACCAGCTGGCTGGCGCTTTCGATGCTCGGGCGGCTGGCGTCGGCCAGCGATTCACCGCTGATCACCGAAACGGCGACCGGAACCGACTGCAGGCTTTCCGAACGCTTTTGCGCGGTAACGACGATTTCGCCGGGTGCCTGGTCTTCATCCTTGGCGGCGTCCTGCGCAAAGGCAGGCGCAGCGAAAGCGCTGATCGCCAGGACTGCGGCCGATGCACGAAGCACGGCTTTCTGATGGGCTTTCATTGGTTTCCTTCCTCTCTCCCCAGGCCGGAAGTGCGGCCGTGGTTTCAACGAACCGAAGCTGAAGGCGATTACGAATTCATCTCGCCCTGCCACTTGTGTGGGTTGAATTGCGTTCACTGGCTCGATATGTCAAGCGGTGTCATATACAGAATCCCGGAGCGTGGCTTTGCGGCCACACATCTGCGGCACGAGGATGCATTCAGGCGTGAAAAGCGGATTTACCGTTACGGAACAGGGGTTCGATCTGCATTTCGCCGATCGGCTGATCCTGTCGCATTCTCCCGACCTTCCGGTGGTCCGGCTGGCGCGTGGCAATCCCACCGTCGAAATGGTTCGCGGCAATTTCCGCATCGAGGATGCGCCTGAAGGGGACATTTCTCCCTCACAGTGGTCGCTCGATGGCGAGGTGGTGGAGCTGTCGGATGCGCATGGGGCGGCGGTTCGCCTTTCCTTTGATGGCGCAAACCGCCTGAAGGTCGAGCTGCTGCGTCCCGGCTATGACAGGATTCACCTCTTCTTCGCTGCTGAACCGGACGAAACCGTTTGGGGCGGGGGCGAGCAGATGAGCTACCTCGCACTCAACGGACGAGCCTATCCGATCTGGACCAGTGAACCGGGGGTGGGCCGCGACAAGTCGACCGAATTGACCCGCCTGATGGATGCCCAGGGCATGGCCGGCGGGGACTATTGGAATACCAATTACCCGCAGCCGACCTTCCTTACCTCGCGCTGGCTGGCGGTGCATTGCACCAGTGCGGCCTATTCGGTGCTCGATTTCACCGATCCTGCGCTCCACCGGGTCGAGGTCTGGGCAGCGACGACCGAATTCGAGCTGTTTGCGGCCGACGGCCCGCTTGAACTGGTCGGCCAGCTGTCCGAACGGTTCGGCCGTCAACCGCCGCTTCCGGACTGGGCGATCGGCGGAGCGATCGTCGGACTAAAGGACGGCGCGCGCAGCTTTGAACGGCTCGAGGATTTCATCCGCGCCGGAACCGCCGTTGCCGGGCTGTGGTGCGAGGACTGGGCCGGGATTCGCGAAACCAGCTTTGGCCGCCGCCTGTTCTGGGACTGGCGGCGCGACAACCAGCGCTTCCCCAACCTGCCGGAACGGATCGCGGGCCTGGCAGCGCGCGGCATCCGCTTCCTCGCCTATGCCAATCCTTATCTGTCCAACGATGGCATACTCTATGAGGAAGCGCGCGAGGGTGGCCATTTCTGCCTGCGCCAGGATTCGGACGAGGTCTATCTGGTCGACTTTGGCGAGTTCGATTGCGGCGTGCTGGATTTCA
>CAZNBX010000076.1:6187-7234 GCA_964571305.1 uncultured Novosphingobium sp. | reverse complement strand
GTGTGGCTATCCCCGCAAACGATGGTAGCGCCGGGCAAGGAGACGCCCTGTTCCGGTCCGACGACGTGAACGATGCCCTGTTCTGCATCGGCATCCCCGATGTAGCGGATGCCGAATTCGGGCGCGTTGCGTTCCAGCGCGGCCAGCTGCTGCGCACTTTTCGGAACGGCGATCGGAATGCGCCGGCCCTGGGTGCCGCGACGCGCGGTGGTCGGCAGGTTGTGGTCCGGCACGGCCAGCGTCAGGTCCGGGCGGCGCACCTTGCGGCCCGAAGCGCGCAGCGCTTCGAACGCCTGCGGACTGGTCACTTCGTGGACCAAGTGGCGGTCGATGTAGATCAGGCAGGTGCCATCGTCGCGACGCTCAACCACGTGGGCGTCCCAGATCTTTTCGTAGAGCGTGCGCGGAGTCTCAGCCATGGCCTCGCCATAGGCAGGGCGTGCGGCATTTTGCAAGGTTGATGCGCTATTCCGCGCGGGTCCAGATCCAAGTTCCGGCGATCAGCAGGACAGCAACGGAGATGAGTACCCAGGGCCAGCCGATGGTGAACCAGGTGATCACCGCCCCCGCGCTCATCGCAAGCAGGGCGCTGACCTTGGCCTTGCGCGAGATCGCGCGGCGTTCACGCCATTGCCGCATTGGCGGGCCATAACGCGGGTGCTCCAGCAATTGCTGCTCCCACTTCGGATTGGAGCGGGCAAAGCAGAACGCTGCCAGCAGTAGGAACGGCACCGTCGGCATGATTGGCAGGACAATGCCGATCATCGCCAGCACAAAGCTGACAATTCCAGCACCGAGATAGAGCTGCTTCTTCACGCTCAGGCGGCAAGCCGGGCCGCAGTCTCGCGCACCAGGGCGATCATGTTTGGGACGCCCTGGGTGCGGTTGGACGAGAGCTGGTTCTTCAAGTCGAACGGTTCAAGGCAGGTGGCAATGTCGGTCGCGGCGACTTCGGCGGCGGGCTTGTCCTGCACCGCGGCAAGGACCAGTGCGACGATCCCCTTGGTAATCGCGGCATTGCTGTCGGCCAGGAAGTGGAGTCGGCCA
>CAZNBX010000076.1:4113-6177 GCA_964571305.1 uncultured Novosphingobium sp. | reverse complement strand
GGCTGCCGCCGGGTGGCGGACTCGCGACTCACCGGTAGACCCAGACCGAGGCCGAGCAGCCGCGCACCAACGTCGCGTCGGTCTTGAGCGCGTCCGGCATCGGCTCCAGTTCGCGCCCCAACTCGATCAGCAGGCGATAGCGTTCGTCCCCTTCGAGGAACTCGTATTCTTCGGCAATGTCGGAAAGGCTGCGCATGAGGTGGCCTTAGCGGGGCAGGCCAAGAGCGTCCACTGCCCGCAGGGTCATCCGTGCAAGCCGCCCGGGCGAGTGAACGCGTAGTAGATGACGTAGCCCCAAGACAAGGAGCCATGAATACCTGCCCAGATGATAGACTTGTGCAGGCTCCAGCTGATGGCCACGGCGATTGCAGAGCCAAGACCAATCCCGGCTTCGACAACGTCCTTCTTGCTATCGCTCACAGGTCGACCCCCGCCGCAATCGCCTCAAGCTTACGGATGCGTTCCTTGAGGTCGGCCAGTTCGATCCGGGCCGCGCCGGTGCTCGAGCCGCCCTCGATTTCAGGCCGGTGCATTTCCAGTTCCCGGGTCTTGAGCTGAAGCCAGCCCTGCCAGCCGCGCAGTCCGGCATGGGCCAGGATCACGACGGCGGTCAGCATGGTGGCCGCGATCAGGAGGTATTCGCTGGTCATGGCGTTTCTCCTTTCTTCCTCTTCGTTCCTACTTGTCCCGCAGGCTTTCGATTTCATCGGCCAGGGCCCGGGTCGGGCGGCCGTCGGTAGCAATGCGTTCGAGCACCTTCACCCTCTCGCGCAGGGCGTCGACTTCCTTCTCCAGTTCACTTTCGCGAGCATTGCTGCGCAGTTCGCTGGCTCCGTCGCAGCGACGGCGGTGGTTAAAGCGCAGCAGCGGGCCGTCATCGAGACCGGCGCGGATGCGCTGCGAACGGATTTGGTAGAACGCCCCGATTGCGGCGGCGGCGACCAGTGCGGTGCCCATGTCCATTACTGCACTTCCTTCTTCTCGATTTGCAGCGCTTCGACCTTGCGTGCATCGCGCAGGGCCTCGATCTGGCTGGCGACGTCATAGCCCTTGTCGGTCACGATCCGCTCAAGCACGCGTACCCGCGCTTCCAGCTCTGAAGTGTGGCTAGCGTATTGCGCGGCCTTTTCCGCGGTTTCCTTGATCCGCAGTTCGGCCATCTTTCGTTGGTGCTTAGTCCAGACGATGAAGGCGACCATCAGGAACGGTGCCAGCGGGACCAGGATGCCCAGTTGATGCATTTCAGTTCTCCCCTCCCTTGCAGCGCTTAGCGCAGGCGCTCGATTTCGCTGGAAAGGCGCGGGTTGCTGCTGACGTAGAAGGTTTCGACTTCGGCCAGGCGGCGGTCGATGTCGCGGAAGCGGGCCTTCACTTCGCGCGCGGTGCGGGTCGGCGACTGGCGCACGCCCTGCCAGAACTGCTGTTCCTGGCGGTCACCGTAAAGGTGCGCGGGCTTTTTGTCGGCAAGGAAGCCAGCGAGGAAGTAGAACGGCAGGATCGACCCGCCGGTCATGAAGACCAGGCCGAGGAAGCACATGCGCACCCAGATCGAATTGATCCCGGTATAGTCGGCAATACCGGCGCAAATCCCCATCATCTTGCCGTTTACGCTGTCGCGGTAGAACCGGGTACGCAGGCTGTTCATCGTACTTCCCCTTCCGAGTGGCCGGCTTTCTGTCCGGCCGTAATGTCATTTGTGTTGCAGCAATCTGTCAGCGGCGGGTGCGGCTGGCTTTCATCTGTTCCAGTTCTTCCAGCGGCGAGGGCGCGTTGGTGCTGCCGTCGGTCAGCTGGCGGTGCTGGCGGAAATCCGGATTGTCGGATGCAACCAGTCGCTCGACCGTTTCCATTCGGTCCTCCAGCCGTCGGGCCAACTGATAGAGTTCGTCCAGCAGGGCTTCGTCGGTGCTGGTCAGGCTTGGCGCCGTCTTCCACTTGGTCATGTAGTGGAGGATCAGCCAGGGCAGGCCGATGAACAGGGTGACCATGACAATGGCAGGCACAAATACGTCTTCCATCGATTAACCTTCCTGTTCTTCGCCGCCCTTCAGGGCGCGCTTCATG